>DATAZS010000442.1:0-4621 GCA_036271915.1 Polyangia bacterium | reverse complement strand
CCCTCGCGGCTGAGTAATGTTAGGCGTCTATGATGCCGTCCCAGTATCTGGACGAGTTCATCCGCGAGCTGCGGCGCGAAGGCGACAAACCCTTCCGCGCACGCTACGCGACACCCATGCTCATCGTGACGCGTGCCGAGGGTGAGATGAAGGGCAGCAAGGACACGGCCGAGACGACCGTGATGGCCGACACGTCGGGGTGGCGCATCCAGCAGGTATCGCTGCTCAACCGCGTGTTCCCGATCACGCGCGGCGCGTTCGCGAAGGAGGAGCCCATCACGCTCGGACGCACCGCCGCGAGCGACATCGCGATCCCCGACGACTCAGTGTCTAAGCGTCACTGCGTGTTCGAGCCGACCGCTTCGGGCATCACCGTCACGGACTGTGGCTCGACGAACGGCACGAGCGTCGGCGGCGCGGCGCTCGCGGCGAACGAGCCGCGCGCGCTCGCGGGCGGCGAGAAGATCGACACGGGGAACTTCTCGTACCTGTTCCACACGGCCGACGGCTTCCTCGAGTACTTGAAGCGCGTCGTGAAGACTTAGGCCGACGGCTTATCGGGCGCCGCGGCCTTGGCCGCCTCGCGCTTCGCGCGCCGCTCCTCGCGCTCCTGCGCCTTCTTCGCCTCGAAGGCGATGGCGTCGCGCGTGGCCTTCGAGCCGAAGATGAAGCCGAGCACGATCCCCAGCACGAAGATCACGGGGATGTAGATGAAGTGCGAGGACGGTGGCGTGCCGATCGCGAGCGAGATCAGCATCAGCGCTTGCCGGCGGCGTCGAGCTTGCGGCGCAGCTCCTCGAGATCGCCGCGCACGCGCGCGAGGCCGCGCGCGATGAACAGCACGTACGCGAGGAGCGCGATCCAGATGAACCCGTAGGCGATGGCGACGAACGGCCGCGCGGGCACCTCCTCGCCGAGCTTGCCGTCGACCTTCTGGAACTCTTGCGCGAGCGCGAGCGCCGGCACGGCCAGCGTCGCGACGGCCGCGACGAGCGCCGCGCACGCGCGCGGCAGGATCCCTCGAAGTCTCCGGATCGTCTCGATCATTGGGTCTCCAGCAGGTCTTCGGTGTCGAGCTTGAGCGTCGCCGTCTGCGCGCGCGCCGCCTCGAGGCGGTAGCGCAGCGCGAGCAGCAGACTCCACACGATCGTCATGAGCAGGAACGCGCTCCAGAAGGCGGGGCGCATGCGCGGATCGAGCTTGGGCACGACCGACGTCTGCGGGTGCACCGTGCGCCAGATGTCGACGCTCTTGTAGACGAGCGGCACGTCGACGGCCGCGAAGAGCGCGAGCGCCGCCGACAGCTTGCGCCCGCCCGGACCACCGTAGCGCCGCGCGAGCATGTAGCCGATGAGGATCAAGAACAGCAGCAGCGAGCTCGTGAGGCGGGCGTCCCACTGCCAGTACACGCCCCAGGCCTTGCGCCCCCACAGCGGCCCCGACACGAGCACGCAGGCGCCGAACACGACGCCCAGCTCGCCCGCCGCCGCCGCGAGCCAGTCGCCGCGCTCGGACCCCTTGAAGAGGTAGGCGACGCTGCCCGCGGCGCACGCGAACGTCGACAGGAACAGCATCGATGCGCACGGCACGTGGAAGTAGAAGATCTTCTGCACGAACCCCATGACGGGCTCGACGGGCGCCGAGAGGATCAGCCCCGGCACCAGCAGGAACCCGGCCGCCGCGACGACGGTCGCGGCCACGAAGCCCGGGCCTAACGCGCGCATGGGGGCTTTATACTACAGGTCCGCGCGCGCATCGCCGGTGTCCGGAACCAACGCGCGGCGCGCGACATTCCCGCGCGTCGTCAGTTCTTGCAGCACAGCGCACCACCCTCGGCGGCGCCGGACTTCGTGACGATGTCGAACTCGTCTTGCGTGTTGCCGGGCTGGCCGTTGTCGGCGCACGCCCACGGCTTGTGGTTCGCGCAGTCGCTGTCGCGCAGCATGTGCATGAAGGGCGCGCAGCTCTTGTCGGCGGTGCTGCCGATGTTGCCGCAGCCGTACACGTTGTTGTCCCCGTTCTGATTCGTGGGGTCGCAGACGAGCCCCTCGGCGCGCTGGCGCGTCACGAAGAACGCCGGCTTCGCGAGGTAGAGCTCGTACGCGGGCGCGCAGCCTACGCCCGCCGTCGCCGTGGCGACCTCCTTCGCCGTCGCGCAGACGTGCCATCCCGCCGAGCACATGTCGGCCACCGAGCAGCCGTCGCCGTCGGGGTTGGTGCCCTCGTTGCCGGCGCCGCGGCCACACTGGGGATTCTTCGAGGCCGTCGATAGGAGGCCCGGCTCACTCCATCCGCCCGCGCAGGCCGCGATGCTCGGATACGTCGTGAGATCGGCGAACCCCTCGCGCGTGCCGTCCGAGCACCCGACGGGGTCGATCGACACGACCGAACCCGCCGCGCCCGTGATGCCGCCGAAGCCACCTAGCCCCGACACGCCCGCCGCGCCCGTCGAATCGCCGGCGCTGCCGCCTGCGCCATCGTCGCCCGCCGCGCCGTTGCCGGCGATCGCGCTACCGGCCGTGCCGTCGTCGCCGGCCGTGCCGTTGTCGCCGGCTGCGCCGTTGTCACCTGCCGCGCCCGTGACCGCGCTGTCGGGCGCCGCGGCGTCGACGCCCGCGCCGCCCGTCGTCGATATCATCGACATCGAGCCCGCCGTGCCAGAGGGGAGGATCATGCCCGCCGCGCCCGCGGTGCCCGTCGTCTGATTCCCGCCGACGCCACCCGTCCCCTGAGATCCCGCACCCGCACCACCTCCGGCCCCGACGAGGCCGTTTTGGTTCAGCGCGCACGAGCCGACGAGCGCCACGAGACCCGTGGCGAGCAGGTACCGAAAAGTCACCTGCATCGAAGAAGAATCTTACGCAGGCGCGTTGGGCGGTACAAGGACGCGTGGTGCACCACTGTGGCTCGCACCTTGTCTCACGCTCACCTACTCGCCGGTGACGACCGGCTCGAAGGCCCAAAGGCCGATCGTGACGAAGATGACGTCGACGGCCACGAGGAACTGCGTCCAGAAGCGCGCGCCGTCGAAGTCGGGCGAGATCGGATCGATGAGCTGCGCCGTGCCGCGCGCGCCCGCGATGACGATGGGCACGATGATGGGATACAGCAGCGTCGACAGCAGCACGTCGCGGCTGCGCGAGCGCAGCAGCGCGGCCGAGAAGACGCAGCCCACGGCGGCGAAGCCGATCGTGCCGAGCACGAGCAGCGTCGCGACGGGCGCGAGCTGCTCGGCGACCTTGTTCGAGAACAGCAGGCCCGCGAGGAACGTCAGCACGACCTCGACGACGAGCATGAGCGCGATCGTCGCGATGAGCTTGCCGAGGTAGATCGCGCCGCGCGGCGTGGGCGACAGCAGGAGCGAGCGGATCGCTTCGCCGTCGCGCTCGCGGTCGAATGTGCGGCCGAGGCCGACCGTGCCTGAAACAACAAGCGCGATCCACAGGATGCCGGACGTCACGGGCGCGGGCGGCCGCGCGTCGCCCACGACGAACGCGAAGCTGAAGATCAAGACGACGACGACGGCGAGGAAGGTCATCGTCGCGAGGATCTCGCGGCTGCGCCCCTCGATGCGCAGATCCTTGGCGACGATGCGCGCGACCTGACGCAGGAACGACGGGGGCGTTGTCGCGACCTCAGGCACGCGTGCGCTCCGCGTAGAGGGCGCGCAACGCCTCGGCGCCGAAGCCACCCGCGCGCGTCTCGTCGTGCGCGACGCGCCCGCGGCGCAGCACGACGACGTGCTCGGCGACGGCGGCGGCCGCGTCGAGATCGTGCGTCACGAGCACGACGACGCGGCCCGCGTCGCGCTCGGCGCCGAGCTCGGCCTGCAGCCAGTCGGCGCCCGCCGGATCGAGCGCCGCCGACGGCTCGTCGAAAAGCAGCAGCGCGGGCTCGTGCAGCAGGGCGCGCGCGAGGGCGAGCCGCTGCATCATGCCGCGCGAGAACGTGCGCGCCGCAGCGTCGGCCGCGACGTCGGCGAGGCCGACGCGCGCGAGCATGACCTCGGCGCGCGCCGCGGGGCGCGCGATGCCGTAGAGCTCGGCGAAGAGCGTGAGGTTCTCGCGCGCCGTCAGATCGCCGTACAGGCCCGGATCGTGGCCGACGTAGCCGATGCGCGCGCGCGCCTCGGACGCGCGGCCGAGCGTGACGTCGCCCCAGCGCACGTCGCCCGTCGACGGCGGCACGAGCGTCGAGAGGATCGCGAGCAGCGTCGTCTTGCCGGCGCCGTTGGGGCCGAGCACGGCGCTCACCTGGCCGGGCGCGAAGGTCGTGCTGACGTCGACGAGGGCGCGACGGCCGGCGTAGGTCTTGCCGACGCGCGTGAGGACGAGCGCGCCCGGCGTCGTCGACGTCATTGTCACGGCGCGCGCTGCTCGTCGAGCGCCGCGAGCTGCTGGTAGACGCCCTCGAGCTTGCCGACGAGATCCTTGCGCCGCTCGGGCGTCGCCGTCGTCGCGCCCGAGCGCGCTTGCCGCTCGACGGCGACGAGCTCGGCGAACAGCGTCTCGCGCCGCGCCGTGAGGCGCTCGCGCTCGCTGACGACGCTGCGGCGCGCCGCGCCCTTGGGCTTCCGCCCGAACGCGATCGCGAGGCCGATGAGCCCGAGCGACAGCCCGAG
>DATAZS010000441.1:0-7077 GCA_036271915.1 Polyangia bacterium | reverse complement strand
GCGGCGGGCGGCGCCGACTACATTGGCTTCGGCCCCGTCTTCGCGACGAGCAGCAAGGCCAACCCGGATCCGACGGTCGGCGTCGCGACGCTCGCCGAGATTTGCGCGGCCGTCTCGATCCCCGTCGTCGCCATCGGTGGCATCGCGCTCGGCGCGGTCTCGGACGTCGCGGGCGCCGGCGCCTCGGCAGCCGCCGTCATTTCAGCCGTCGATCGCGCGCCCGATCCGACGGTCGCGGGCCGGGGCGTCCGCGCTGCCTTCGCCTGATCAGCTGCTGCAGGCGCTCTTCGGCAGCTTCGCGATCGCGTGAATCTCGGACTTCGCGTCGGCGGCGCGCGGCACCCTCGGGTAGCGCTTCACGAGGTCGCCCAGCAGCGAGCGCGCGTCGGTGCAGAAGTGCAGCTCGACGAACGAGCGCGCGAGCTGCCACATGGCCTCGGGCACCTCGGGCGACTTCGGGAAGGTGTCGAGGACCTTCTGGAACTCGGCGGCGGCGTTCGGGTACTTGCTCTCTTGCACGAACGACATGCCGATCGCGAGGTACGCCTGCGGCGCGCGCGGGTCGGCCGGAAAGCGCTGGATGAAGACGCGGTAGAAGCGCCGCCCCTCGTCGCGCTGGCCGCCTGCGAGGCGCGCGCCCGCCTGCGACCACAGCTGGTCCTTGTCGTCGGGCATCGTGGGCGCGACGCGATCGACGATCTTCGTCTGCGTCTGCTCGAGCGCCGCGAGCCGCGTCTCGAGGCGGTTGTTCTCGTCGGCGAGCTGGCGCGCCTCCACCTCCTGCGCGTGCGTCATCTCCTCGAGGCGCCCCTGTACGAGCGCAATGTCCTGTTCCGACTTCGCCGCCTTGGCGCCCACGTCGGCCGAGTTGCGCGTCAGCAGCGCCGTCGCCTCGTCGAGCACCTTCTTGAGGCGCACGACCTGCTCTTTGTATTCCTTGTCGCGCTTGTCGATGTCGTCGAGGCGCGTGCGCAGGTCGGTGATCTCCGCCTGCATCTTCTCGCCCTCGCCCGACGACACACACGCGACCTGCGGCAGCGCAAGCGCGCCGATCGCGAGGCCGAGGCACACGACGCGCACGCCGAGACGCGCGCGTCTATTAACGCCAGGTGAAGTCGACACGGCGATCTTGCGCCCAGCTCGGCTCATCGGTCCCCTTCGCGTCCAGCGCCCCGCGGGGCAGGATCGTCAGCTTCGTTCCGTCGACGCCGAGGCGGCCCAGGTGGTCGCGCACCGAGTTCGCGCGCTTCTCGGACAGCGCGATGTTGTACTCCTGCGTGCCGCGCGGATCGGTGTGCCCCGCGAGCTCGACGACGCGGCCGACCTTCTTGAGGCAGTCGACGTCGTGCGCGAGCGTCGCCGTCGCCTCGGTCGTGAGCGCCGACTCGTTGAAGTCGAAGTACACGGGCTCGAGGCGGCACTGGGCGGGGGGCGGCGCGGGCGCGCGCTCCTTCGAGCAGAAGCCGTTGATGCAGTCTTCGTCCTGCGCGCAGTCGTTCTCGGTCTTGCAGGCCTTCTTCGCGGTGCACGCGCCTTTGACGCAGTGGCCGCCCCCGCACTCGTTGTCGGCCTTGCAGGCCTGGCACTGGTTCGCGATGCAGGCCTGGTTCGCGGGGCAGTCCGCCTTGCTCTTGCAGTAGCCGGCGACGGCCTCGCACTTGCCGGCGTTACACGTGTTGCCCGCGGGGCAGTCGTCGGCGTTGCGGCACTGCTGACACTTGCGCGCGACGCAGAACTCCTTCGTGTGCCCGTTGTCCTGACAGTCCTTGTCAGTCTCGCACGACGGGTAGTCGGGCTTGCAGCCGCCCACGGCCAACCCCAAGGTCAAGATCATCACCGCGAGCTGCGCGGAATTTACGAGCAAACGTCGACTGTGTCGGCTGTGCATCGGGGCCCCCTCGTCGGAGAAAACCGTACGTTCGCCATCGGTCAATGTCAACGAACGCCGACGCGGGACGGAGGCTTCGATTCCATGATATTCCAACAGGTTCTTCGGTAGGCCCCCGTGAAGTGGTTCATCGCGCACCTCGCCACCATGACGCCGCTGGGCGCGTACGCCTGGCTCGCGGGAATCCTCTTGCTCTGCGGGCTCGGCCTGCCGATCCCCGAGGACATCTCGCTCATCGCGGCCGGCTACTTCTCGTGGCGCGGCGTGCTCAACGTCCACACGGCGTTCGCGATCTGCTTCGCCGCCGTCATCACGGGTGACACGGGCGCGTTCTTCATGGGCCGCCTCTTCGGACGCCGCGTGCTCGCGAGCAAGTTCGCGCAGCGCTACTTCACGCCGCGGCGCCAGCTGCGCGTGCGCGCCTATTTTCGCAAGTTCGGCAGCAAGGTCGTGCTCGTGGGGCGCTTCACGCCCGGGCTGCGCTTCACGATCTTCTTCACGGCGGGCACGCTGCACACGCGACCGTCGACTTTCTTCGTCTACGACTTCTCGGCGGCCGCGTTCTCGGTGCCCGTGCTCGTCTATTCGGCGTGGTTCTTCGGCGGACAGATCGACTGGGTTATCTCTGTGGCGCGACGCACCGAGCACGGCATCCTGCTCGCGCTGCTCGTGGGCGGGATCGTCGTCGGAGCCAAAGCCTGGCGCCGGCACAAAAAGCGCGTCGCGTCGTCGGGCGCCGTCGCGACGCACGCGCCCAAGCCATCGGCTGACGGCTGACGGGCGCGTCTTCGTGCGCCCGAGGCGCTCGTGTATAGTCGCGCCGCGCTTTTCCGTGCCGTTCTTCCGAAGCGTCCGAAGGGGGATCGAATGGTGTGCCGGACCTCGCCTCGCCTGACTTTCGTCTTCGTCTCCTCACTGGTTTTTGCGGCCGCGTTCTCGTCGGTGGCCGGACGCGCGTTCGCGCAGACGGCCGCCGCGCCCGTTCAACCGGTCGCCGCGTCGACGGTCGGCGCGCCCGCCGCGCAGGTCACGACGATGCCGGCGCCCGCCGTCGCGGCTCCTGGCCCCAAGGCCGACGAAACGCCGGTCGTCTCGACGATCGCCGCGACGGGCACCACCAGCCCCAACGTGTCGTACGGCGTCGCGTTGCGCCTGCGCTGGGTGTCGGTACCCGCGTGGATGCTGAACCTGTTCACGAAGCGGAACGTACCGCTGTCGTCGTACTCGACGGCGCTCGAGCTCATGCGCCGCAAGGGCGAGTTCGACTTCATCGTCTCGGTCGGCTACCAGAGCATGTCGCCGGGCGACGGCAACTGGCTCGGTCGTGATCACGACGCCTCGATCGACACCGACTACGTGCAGTTCAAGGGCCTCGGCTTCGTCGGCATCGACGCCTCGTTCGTGTGGCACTCGTACCTCAACGACTGGTTCGGCCTTCACTACGGCGCGGGCCTCGGCCTCGGCATCGTCACGGGCCAGATGCTGCGCACGAGCGACGGCTCGGGCTGCACGGAGGGCAACGCCGGCAACGTCGCCGCGTGCCACCCCGTGGGCATCACGTGTCCCTACGGAACCTGCAGCGACAACGATCTGAAGAGCCTCAACCCCGGTGGCTCCGCTGCGACCGACAGCGCGGCGACGCCGCACCGATTCGTCGACGGCGACTTGCCGCCCGCGCTGCCCATCGTCAACGTGCTCGTGGGCATGGACTTCCGGCTGCCGCACGTGCGCGGCTGGGAGGCGAAGATCGAAGGCGGCTTCTACGACGCCTTCTTCCTGGGCGGCGGCGTCGGCTACACGTTTTGAAGCGGACGAGCTACTCGTCGGGCGAAAGATCGAGCGCGAGTCGCACGAGGTCGCCGTCGATCGACATGTTGCCGCCGAGCTGACCGAGCTGCCCGGCCGCGAGGTGCACGGCGGCGCGCGTGCCCTGGTCTGACTCCTCCGACCACGACTCGAGAAGCCGCGCGAGGTTGATGTGCAGGTAGCCGATGTTGGTCTGCGGGCCGAAGCGGGCGGGCCGGCGCGCGAGGCGGTAGTACCAGCCGAGGCCCGCCGCCTGCGGCGTGAGCGCGAGCGACAGGTGCCCCGCGGCGATGTGCTCGAGCCCCGCCTCCGAGAACCCGGTCGACGCCGATAGATCGAAGAAGGTGGGCGCGCGGCCGCCGAAGGTCTGCGTCTCGGGCTTGCCGCTCGCTTGCTTGGTCAGCAGGTCGGTGACGGCCGTCTCGTTCGTGTCGGGCAGCGAGCCGAGCAGGACCGTGCTCGCGTCCCATGACTGGTGCGCGTCTGGGATGTGGCGCACGACGGCGGCGACGTTGCGCAGGGCGCCGATCCACGACGCGCCATTGACCGTCGCCGTGAGGCGCTCGAGCTCGCTCGCGGCGAGCTGCGGCCAGAAGCGCGTGCCCACCGTCATCCACGACAACGCTCCGCACGCCGCCAGCGACTCCGCGGCGCGTTCGGGCTTGCCCGCGAGCACGGCGGGTCGTGGCGCGCCCCGGATCGCCTCGAAGTCGTTGACGAGCAACCCGACGGCCGCGATGCCGTCGGCGGCCGCGGCACGGGCGTCGAGGACGCCGTCGTCGCTCGCGATGCCGCCGAGCTTCGCCTTGCCGAGCGCCGTGAGACCCCACGCCACCTCGAGCCGCCACTCGAACGGGTGCAGGCGCAGCAACACGGCCGCGTCATCGAAGAGCGCGCCATCCGGCGACATCCAGTCCTTGCGACACGACGCGCGCGAGAACAGCGGCCCCAGGGCCGACGGCTCGACGACGAGCGCGACCGACACGCCCTCGGTCGCGAGCAGCTTGCGCGTGCCCTGCGCGAGCGCGTTCGACAGCGGCTGCTTCACGGGCGCGACCATCTTCGCGAGCGTCGCCGCGACCTCGGGCTTGCCTTCGGTGGCGCCGCCGCCCCACGGATCGGCATAGTCGACGATGGCGTACTCGCCCGCGCGGCGCAGCGACACGAGCGCGCCGTCGCGCGCGCGCCCGAGCACGAGGATGCCGCTCTTGCGCGCGAGCGACTTCAGATCGCCCTCGACGGCCCACGACGGGATGCTGGGATCACCGTGCGCGCGCGCGAAGTTCGCGACGCTGATGTTGGCGCCCGCGAGGATCGCGACCGTCGCGCGCACGAGCTTATCGACGTCGAGGGTCTTGATGACGAAGCGCTCGCGCACGAAGACGGGCTTGCCCTTCTTCTTGTCCTGCTGCTTTTGGCGTGCGGCCCAGTCGCCTTCGTCGGCCACGCCCCACGACGCGACGACGAGCGCGTCGGGATCGACGCCGCTCTCCGTGAACTCGCCGCGCGAAAACGCGTAGAGGCCGAGGCCGTCACGCACGCGGTTGAGCGCGCGCATCGTCTCGGGGAAGATCCCGCCGATGAGATCCATGAGCGCGAACCCGTCGCCCAGATCGGTCGGATGAATCGCGGCGAAGACGGGTGCGTGCGCGTCGAGCCAGACGGTCCCCTCGAGCCCGGCGGGCGGCGGCTCGGCGGCGCGCGCGCGCGACGCGCTCACTGTCACGAGCAGCGCGACGCCGACCATGAGGGACCGCGCGGCGCGCGGTGATAAGCGAGGTATTTCCGTTAGTGTGGCCAAGTCGTACCCGCGCGCACAAAAACTCAGGTCCACTCATGGTGTCGGATGCCGTGAAAATTATCAAATCGAAATTGTATTGCGGCATCCTGTCCGGCGCGCAGCGCGGCAAGATTTGAACGAAAAATGTCCTTGTCGCGTAGATGCGACGTTTCTGGCGCGCGCCATTTACACCGAGGGCGCGTTACCCGTTCGGGTGGATCAGAGCGCGCGCGGAGGGGGCGGGCCGCCCGCGCCGCCGCGCGCGTCCAGCACGGAGAGCTGATCCTCGAGGGTCTGGATCGTCGAACGGAGCGACGAGACCTCTTCCTGCGTCGCGAAGCCGAGGACGCCCGCGGCGAAGCGGCTCGCGCGATCGATCTCGGACTTCACGCTGCCGCCGACGCTCATCGCCTTCATGACGGCGCCCATGACGCGCGGATCGCCCACGACGCGCGAGACGCGCGGATCGCTCATGAGGCGCATGGCGCGCCCGATCATCAAATCCTTGGCGGCTCCCAGCATCGACATCTCGGTCGGTTGTGCCACGTGGCCTCGCTTGCGTCAACGCAGGCCCCGCGCCATGCTCGCCCGAGAAGAAATTTCGATGTCCGTCGCCGAGCACAAGGCCCAGTCACCCGCGCCGGGTGGCCTTCGCGTCGCGCTCTTGACGGCGTCGGACAGCCGCACGTACGCCGACGACGAGGGAGGCCGCGTGCTGCGCGCGTTGGCCGTCGAGGCGGGCTTCGGCGTCGTCGACGCGGCGTTGCTGCGCGAGGAGCCGGAGGTGCTGCGCGCGCACGTCGCGGCGCTCGCGGCGTCGGGCACCGTGGACGCCGTCATCGTCACGGGCGGAACGGGGCTCGCGCCGCGCGATCGCACGCCGGAGGCCGTCGGTGCGCTGTTCGAGCGCCGCCTCGACGGGTTCGGCGAGCTCTTCCGCGCGCTGTCCTTCGCCGAGATCGGCGCGGCCGCCATGCTCGCGCGCGCCGACGCGGGCGTCATCGCTGGCGTGCTCGTGTTCCTCGTGCCTGGCTCGCCCGCGGCCGTGCGGCTCGCCATGCAGCGCCTCATCGTGCCTGAGCTCGCGCACGCCGTCGGCCAGCTGCGCCGTGGGTCTCACGGCGAGGGGCACGATGGCCACCGCGGTCGCTGAGGCGGCGCCGCGCTTGCTCGTCGATCGGCAGCGGCGCGTGATCGACTACCTGCGCATCTCGGTCACCGATCGCTGCAACTACCGGTGCACGTACTGCATGCCCGAAGAGGGCGCCGAGGCCGCGGCGCGCGCCGACGTGCTCTCGTTCGACGAGATCGTCGCGCTCGCGCGCGCCTTCGTCACGCTCGGCGTGCGGCGCCTGCGGCTCACGGGCGGCGAGCCCACGGTGCGGCGCGATCTGCCGACGCTCGCGCGCAGGCTGCGCGAGCTCCCGGGCGTCGACGAGCTGTCGCTGTCGACGAACGGCGATCGCCTCGCCGCGCTCGCGACACCCTTGCGCGCGGCAGGCGTCGATCGGCTCAACGTCAGCCTCGACACGCTCGACGCCGCGAAGTTCGCGCGCATCACGGGCCGCGGCGACCTCGCCCGCGTGCTCGCGGGGCTCGAGGC
>DATAZS010000440.1:0-2913 GCA_036271915.1 Polyangia bacterium | reverse complement strand
AGCGGGTGGTCGGCGTAGGCGCTCTCGACGGCGGCGCCGTCGACGAATGCGTGTCGCGGAACGACGCTCATGGCCGCGAGCACGCGCTCGTCGCGGATGCCCCGCCGCACGAGCTGCTCCGCCACCATCCTGCGCCGCGCTTCGGTGAAGCGCGCCTCGTCCTCCTCACCCGCCCCGTTCATGCGTCAGGGTTTAGCGTGCTCGACGGCGGCGCGCACGAACTTACCGACCTGCCAGCGCGCGAGCTCGCCGATGAGCTGCGTGTGCGTGAGATCGAGCGCGAGCGGCGTGATCGACGCCGTCCCCTCGCGCACGGCGCTGCAGTCCGACCCCGGCAGATCCGCCGCCGACTCTTCGGGGCCGCCGATCCAATAATACGAACGCCCGCGCAGGTCCGACCGCACGTCGACCTGATCGCGGTACACGCGCCGCCCGAGGAACGTCACCTGATAGTCCTTCACGGGCCCCGGCGGCACGTTGACGCTGAGGAGCGAGCGCTCGGGCAACGCGGCGTCGCCGCGCCGCACGACCTCGTCCGCGAGCGCGCCGAGGAACGCCGCCGCGTGCGAGAAGTCCTGCGGCTTCTGCCACGCGAGCGACACGGCGATCGCGGGCAGCCCGCGCAGCGCCGCCTCGACCGCCGCGGCGACCGTCCCCGAGTAGAAGACGTCCGACCCGAGGTTGTAGCCGTTGTTGATCCCCGAGACGACGAGCGCCGGCCGTCGCGGCACGAGGTGCAAGAGCGCGAGGTACACGCAGTCGACGGGCGTTCCGTCGATCGCGAACACGCCCTTCTCCACCTCGTCGACGCGCAGCGGACGATCGAGCGAGATCGAGTGCGACGACGCGCTCCGCTCGCGATCAGGCGCCGCGACGATGACCTCGCCCACGGCCCGCAAAGCCTCCCGCGCCGCCGCGATCCCCGGCGCCCCCACGCCGTCGTCATTGCTCAACAAGATCAGCGGTCGCTCGCTCATCCCGTTCTTATACCGATCTTGAGGGACGCCGGTGGTGGAACCGGCGGGGAGGGCCACTCGGGCCCTCCCCGCGATTCTTAGTCGGGGCGACTGGATTTGAACCAGCGACCCCCTGTCCCCCAGACAGGTGCGCGAACCAGGCTGCGCCACGCCCCGCGACTAACTTCGATGATTGCTTCGCGACTATTCGCCGCAGATTCGTATCAGATCTTGAAGGCCTTGCTTAATCTTTCGTAGCACTTCGGGACTGACGTCCGGCGGTGGCGGCAGCGGCGCCGGCGCCTCGTCGTGACCGAGCTCGCGCAGCCGCGTGCGCGCGCCCTCGATCGTGAAGCGTTCTTCGTAAAGCAGATGACGAATCCGCAGCAGCTGTTCGACGTCGCGCCGCTTGTAGAGCCGCTGCTGCGAGCGCGTCTTCTGCGGCTTCATGGACCGGAACTCGGTCTCCCAATAGCGCAGCACGTACGGTTTAACCCCGACCAGACGCGCCGTTTCGCCGATCTTGAAGAACGGTTTGTCGGGGATGCCCGCCGCCGTCGTCGTCCTGCTCGCCGAGGTTCGCGCCAATGCGTCGTCCTCAGCCGTTGAGGGCGTTCTTCAGGACCTGGCTCGGCTTGAACGTCAGCACGCGGCGCGCGCTGATCGTGATCTCCTGACCGGTCTGCGGGTTGCGGCCCGCGCGCGCGTTCTTGTCCCGAACGACGAAGTTCCCGAAGCCGGAGATCTTGATCTTCTCTCCGCGCTCGAGGGTTTCCTTGATGGTGTCGAAGACCGTCTCGACGATCTCCGCCGCCTCTTTCTTCGAGAATCCGCCGACCTTCTCGTAGACGTTTTCAACAATGTCGGCCTTCGTCATGGAACCTCGTATATCCAAAAAAGGCTTTTGGGTCAACGGGTTACTACCTAATGGCCAGCTCGTGAGCAGCGCGGAGAGCGTCCACGACACGCGCGTGCGCGGCGTCGACTTCAGCGTCGGTGAGCGTGCGATCGTCCGCCCGATAAGTGAGCGTCCAGAGCATCCCCTTCTTACCCGCGGGCGCGTATTTGGGATCTCGAAAGTCCTCGAGCACGGCGAGCTCGCGCAGCAGCGGCTCCGTCGTCGCCGCCATCGCCGTGCGCTGGGCGTCGGCCGTGACGGCGACGTCGATCCAGAACGACACGTCGCGGGTGGCGGCAGGGTAACGCGGCGTGGGCGCGCTGCGCACGGGCCGCCCCGCCCCGGCGACGGCGTCGAGCGCGAGCTCGAGATAGAGGGCGCGCGCGTCGAGCCCGAACGCGCGCGCGACGCGCGGGTCGAGCTCGCCCACCATGCCGATCGGCGAAGCGGCGCGCGCGGCGCCCAAAGCGTCGGACGAAGCGTCGGACGAAGCGTCGGACGACGCATCCGTGAAGATGTCCGCGCCCGCGCCGGGGTGCAGCGGACCGACGTCGAGGCGCGCGCGGAAGGTCGGCGCCGCGATCCCGAGCGCGCGCAGCAGCTCGAGGGCGGCCCGCTTGGCGTCGTAGAAGTCGAACGGCTCGCCGGGCTTCAGCCAGCCCGCTCGATGCCCGAGCCAGATCGCGGCGGCGAACGTCGGCTCGTGCGTGGGTTCCTTCGATTCCTTGGACTCCTTCGAGTCTTTGCCCGCGGGCTGCGCGTCCGGAACGCGACGCACGACGGGACCGACCTCGAAGAGCGCGACGTCGGCCATGCCGCGCGCGAGGTTGCGCTTGGCCGCGTCGACGAGCCCGGGCAGCAGCGACGTGCGCATGACCTCGTAGTCGGCCGAGATCGGGTTCTTGACGACGACGCCGTCGGCGAGCGGATGTTCCTTACGTCCGCCGCCGAGCGCGAGCAGCCACGCGCGCGGCACGAACGCCCACGTCACGGCCTCGTGCAGGCCGAGCGCCGCCAGCGTCGCGCGCGCGTGATCGGCGAGCGCCTCGGGGCTCGTCT
>DATAZS010000439.1:0-3029 GCA_036271915.1 Polyangia bacterium | reverse complement strand
GGCATCGAGGCCGAGGCCGCCATGCTGGGCCAGCCCATGTCGATGTTGATCCCGCAGGTGCTCGGCATGCGCCTGCACGGCAAGCTGCGTGAGGGCATGACGGCGACGGACCTCGTCCTCACGGTCACGGAGATCCTGCGCAAGAAGGGCGTCGTCGGGAAGTTCGTCGAGTTCTTCGGCCCCGGCATCGCGGCGCTCTCGCTCGCCGATCGCGCGACGATCGCCAACATGGCGCCCGAGTACGGCGCGACGTGCGGCATCTTCCCCATCGACGCCGAGACGCTGCGCTACCTCAAGTTCTCGGGGCGGTCGGCTGATCAAGTGGCGCTCGTGGAGGCCTACGCGCGCGAGCAGGGCCTGTTCCACGAGGCCAGCACGGCGGAGGCCGAGTACTCCGACGTCGTCGATCTCGATCTCGCGTCGGTCGAGCCGTCGGTCGCGGGCCCGAAGCGCCCGCAGGATCGCGTGAGCCTGTACGGCGCGAAGAAGTCCTTCGAGGACAACGTGGCCTCGCTGACCAAGCCCAAGAAGGCCGAGAAGAAGCTCACGTCGAAGACCAACATCGGCTTCGCGCCCGCGGGCAACGCGGGCGGCGAGGTCAAGAACGGCTCGGTCGTCATCGCCGCCATCACGAGCTGCACGAACACGTCGAACCCGTCGGTGCTCGTCGCCGCTGGCCTCGTCGCCAAGAAGGCCGTCGAGAAGGGCCTGTCGACGAAGCCGTGGGTGAAGACGTCGCTCGCGCCCGGCTCGAAGGTCGTCACCGAGTACCTGGCCGAGGCGGGCCTCACGCCGTACCTCGACAAGCTGAAGTTCAACACCGTCGGCTACGGCTGCACGACGTGCATCGGCAACTCGGGGCCGCTGCCGCCCGCCGTCACGAACGCCATCGAAGACGGCAACCTCGTCGTCGCGAGCGTGCTGTCGGGCAACCGCAACTTCGAGGGCCGCGTGCACCCCGAGGTGCGCGCGAACTACCTCATGTCGCCGCCGCTCGTCGTCGCGTTTGCGCTCGCGGGCCGCATCGATCTCGATCTCGAGAACGAGCCGCTCGGCCAGGGCACCGACGGGCCGGTCTTTCTCAAGGACATCTGGCCGACGACCAAAGAGGTCGCCGATCTCATGAACAAGGCCGTGAAGCCCGAGATGTTCACGAAGTCCTACGGCGTCGTCTTCGAGGGCGACGAGCGCTGGCAGAAGCTCTCGGTGCCGACGGGCGACACCTACGTGTTCGAGGACCACTCGACGTACATCAAGCACCCGCCGTACTTCGCGGGCATGGCCAAGACCCCCGTCGCCGTCGGCGACATCAAGAAGGCGCGCGCGCTCGCCGTCCTCGGCGACAGCATCACGACGGACCACATCTCGCCCGCGGGCAGCATCAAGAAGGACGGCCCCGCCGGCAAGTACCTCGTCGAGAACGGCGTCGACGCGAAGGACTTCAACAGCTACGGCGCGCGCCGCGGCAACCACGAGGTCATGGTGCGCGGCACGTTCGCGAACGTGCGCCTCAAGAACCTGCTCGCGCCTGGCACCGAGGGCGGCGTCACGCGCCACCTGCCCGACGGCGCGCCCATGTCGATCTTCGACGCAAGCGAGATCTACGCGAAGGAGGGCGTGCCGCTCTGTGTCCTCGCGGGCAAGGAGTATGGCTCAGGCTCGTCGCGAGACTGGGCCGCGAAGGGGCCGATGCTCCTCGGGATCCGCTTCGTGATCGCGGAGAGCTACGAGCGCATCCACCGCAGCAACCTCGTGGGCATGGGCATCCTGCCCCTGCAGTTCGCCGCGGGCGAGACCGTCGCGTCGCTCGGCCTCACGGGCGAGGAGGTCTTCGAGACGGTCGGGCTGCCGCAGATGCTCTCTTCCGGCTTCGCGAACGGGAAGACGCTCGTGGTTCGCGCCAACGGCAACGGGGCGACGAAGGAGATCAAGGCGCTCGTGCGCATCGACACGCCGCAGGAGGTCGCCTACTACCAGCACGGCGGCATCCTGCACTACGTCCTCCGGTCGCTCGCGGCGTAGCCCGCGCGCGACCGAGGGGGCAGTCACTGCACGACGGGCACGCAGCAGCCCGTGACGCAGCCGAATCCCGTCGGGCAGACGGCGTTCGGGCCGGGCACGCACGAGGCGCCGTGCGTGCACGCGGGCGTGCCGGGGCCGTCCTGGGGCGTCGACGCGTCGCCGCTCGTGCCGCCGTCGCTGCCCGTCGCGCCGCAGTCGGCGGGCACCGTGGGCTTGCCCACGCAGATCTCGCAGCGTTCGCAGGTGTTCGCGCACTGCGTGACCTGCGTGCACGGCGGACACTTCGTCGGATCGCCGAAGTCGGCGACCGTGCACGTCGCCGCGAGACGGATGGGCGAGGGCGCGCCTGGGATCGCGCAGCAGCCGAAGCAGTCGCAACCGTTCGGCACGAGGCGCTGGCAGAAGTTGATGCACTGCTGCGACTGCGACGCGGTCGCCGAGCACTCCGTCGCGTGCTTCGCGACGTAGCTCTGATCGTAGGGGCACTTCGGCTCGACGCTCTTCGGATCGCACTTGAGCTCCCACTCGCAGCCGTCGTCGCCCATGCCCGAGTTGCCGTCGAAGAAGCAGTCTTGCTTGCAGGGGTCGACGTTGTCGCCGGGGATGCCCGTCGCGAACGTCGCCTCGTCGTTGTCGTTCGGGCCCGTGCACTCGGGATCGGCTGAGTCGATGAGGCCGTCGCCGTCGTTGTCGATGCCGTCGCTGCACTGAGTTTTGCCGATGGGGATCTTGCCGCCCGCGTCGACGCCCAGGCTCTGGCCCGCGGTGCCTTGCGCGCCGGCAGTCCCGCCGCCGCTTTGGCCCGCCGAGGCCGACGCGCCCGCCGAGCCCGACGCGCCCGCGACGGCGCCATCTTTCGACAGCGCGCTCACTGAGTTGCTGCAGCCGGCGCCCGCTCCGGCGGCGAGCAGCGCGGCATACACGAAAAGCCCGAGATTTCGCGGGGACCGATGGCGCGTGCGTGTGCTCATGGATGAAAGAGCCCTCAGGGCTCGCAGACGGCTCAC
>DATAZS010000438.1:0-3723 GCA_036271915.1 Polyangia bacterium | reverse complement strand
CTCATGCTGGCCGAGGGGATCGCCTTCGTCGCGCTCCGCAAGCAGTCGCTCTATCACGCGCAGGTGCCAACGAAGCGACAGTCGGCCGTGCACCAGACGCCCAGCCTCGACATCCTGCGCGCGGCGCGCGTCGCGCAGGTCATGCGGCCCGTGTCGCTGTCGGGCGTCCCCGTCGTCGCGCCCGATCTGCGCGTGGGCCCCGACGACGATCTGCGCACGGCGACGCAGACGCTGCTCGCCAACAAGCTGCGCGAGATCCCCGTCACCGACGCCGCCGGTCAGATCGTGGGCTTGCTCGACGAGGCCGACATCTCCCGCTACTACCTCGATGCGTCGACGAAGAC
The DNA here is from genome assembly GCA_036271915.1 of Polyangia bacterium. Classification (GTDB taxonomy): domain Bacteria; phylum Myxococcota_A; class Polyangia; order Fen-1088; family Fen-1088; genus DASZFV01. The sequence continues at coordinate 3,379 of DATAZS010000438.1, read as the reverse complement.
GCCGTCGCCCATGGCGTCATGATCGCGGCGACGCTCGCCGTCCTGGTCGCGCTGGGCGGCGTCGAGATCGTGGGCGACGCGACCTGCCCCGCGCCCGCCGAGGTCGCGGCGCAGGTGGCGACGCTCGGGCCCGCGCCCGTCGGCGACGCGCCGACGGCGAAGGTGATCGTCGCGCGCACGGAACGCGCGCTGCGGCTCGAGCTCGTCGGCCCCAACTCGAACGCGCTCGCGACGCGCACGCTGCCGGCTGAGGGCACGTGCGAGGATCTCGCGGCGGCGGCCGCGATCGTCGTCGCCGCTTGGCGCGCCGACCTCGACCCGAACCTCACGCCGCAGGTGAGATTGCTCGCGAACGCGACGCCAATCGAAGCGACTCCGACCGTCGTTCGTGCGGCGCCGCCGCGCCACGATGTCCCTCGATCTTTCGAGGTGGACCTCGGCGTCATCGCCTCTGACGTAGCAGGCAAGCTCGTGCCGGGCATCATGCTCCTCGGGACCATGGACCTCGGCGCGATTGGCCTCGCGATCGACAGCGGACTATCGGCGACGACCTCACGCACGGAGGACGTCGGCGGGATCCCCGACGGCGTCTCTTGGACGCGGACGACGTTCGAGATCGGTCCAGCGCTGCATCTCGGGTACGCGCGCCTGCGGGGCGACATACACCTTCAGGCGCTCGCGGCGCTCGTGCATGTACGGGGCGGCGCCGGTGTCCCGAACGCGACCTCTGACACGACGCTCGAGCTCGGTGTCGGCGCGGGCGCGCGTGTCGCGCTCGCGGGGAAGACCTCCACGATCTGGGTAGGCGTGGACGCGCTCAAGTGGCCCGGCGATCAAGAACTGACGATCGCCAACGACCCTTTCGACCAAGGCCGGTTGCCGCGATCAGAAGTCGTCTTGAGCCTCGGGATCGGTTTCGGACGTTTTCCTTGAAAGGTCGGCGCTGGCTCGGAGCACAGGGGGTTCCGGAGATGCCTGCCTTGCGCCCCGACGAAATGCCCGCGGCCGACCACGTACCGATCCATAACCTCGACGCCCTCTATCGTGAGCACGCGGCGACTGTTGCGCGGTGGGCGGCCCATTTGGGCGGCCCGCGCCTCGACGTAGACGATGCCGTTCACGAGGTCTTCCTTGTCGTCGGCAAGCGCCTGCCCGAATTCCGCGGCGACGCCAAGATCACGACCTGGCTCTATCGCATCACGGAGCGCGTCGTTCGCGGCGGCCGGCGGCGGGATCGGCTGCGCCGCTGGCTCGACTTCGTGCGCCGCGGCGACGTCGAACAATCGCTCTCGCCACCGAGACCGACGCCCGTCGAGGAACTCGAGCGGCGCCAGTCCCGCGACACTGTGTACCTCGTCCTCGATCGCCTCGCCGAAAAGTATCGGCGGGTGCTCGTGCTGTTCGAGCTCGAGGAGCTGTCGGGCGAAGAGATCGCAACGCTCACGGGCATCAAGCTCGCGACCGTGTGGGTCCACCTCCACAGGGCGCGCGCCTTGTTCCTCGCCGAGCTCAACCGGCAGATCGGAGACCGACCATGAAGCCGCCGGAGCGCTGGACCACGCGCTGTGCGCACGAGCCGAATGACGACGATGAAGCCCGCGCGGGCCGATTGTTTCGCCGAGCGATCGTGAAGCAGCCGCTCGACACGGGCGCGCTCGCGGAGATTCGCGCGCGACTGCCCGACGAGACCCGCGCCCAGCCGCGCCCGCTCGTGCTCAGCGTCGCCGTAGCGATCGTGCTGTTCTTGTGCGGCGGCGCCGTCGTGATGTCTGCCACGTTGCTCGGTCACTGGTCGCCATTCCGCGGCGCGCCCGCCGACGCGCCGGCCGCGGTGATGCCTGCTCCTCCGCACCACGCGCGCGTGGCACCGGTCGCGGAGCCTGTCGCCGACCCCGCCCCCGTGCGCCCCCTCAAGGTCGTGCGTCGCGCCGAGGCGCCTGTCGAAGACGCGCCGGCCGCGCCCGACCGCGCGCCCCCAGTAGCGGCCGAGCCTCCCCGCCCGTCGGCGATCGCCCGCGAGGCGGCCGTCCTCGGCGCTGCCCTACAGAAGCTGCGAGACGAGGGAGACGCGGCGGGCGCGCTCGCCCTGCTCGATGCCCATGACGCCGAGTTTGCGGCGACAGGCCTGCTCGCCGACGAGGCCGGCACGACGCGCGTCGAGGCGTTGTTGCGCCTCGGACAGCGGGCGCGGGCCCTCGCACTGTTGGACGCGCGCGTCTTGCCGCCGTCGGGTCGCGCGCGCGCGCTGCTCGCCTCGCGCGGCGAGCTTCGCGCCGACGCGGGTCGAGGCGCCGAGGCGCGCGCCGACTTCGACGCGCTCCTTTCCGATGACGCCCTCGACGACGACGTCATCGAACGCGCACTCTTTGGCCGCGCCGCCTGCCGCGCGCGCGCGGGCGACGCCAACGGCGCGCGCTCCGACCTCGATGCCTATCTCGCGCGCTTTCCTGACGGGCGCTACGCGACGCGCGCGCGCGCGTCGCTCGGCCGTTGAAAGGTTCCAGCCGTTCGCGCCACGAGGAGCTGACAAGGAGATCCAACGTCATGAGACAACGTCACGACTTGAGGCAAGTGATCGCGGTGCTGGGCTTCGCGCTCACTTGCGCCTATGGATGCGACGCCAACCATGTGCTCGGCACCTATCCCGACGCCGCCCTCGCGAATCAGGGCGGGAGCGCGGGAGCGAGCGGACCCGCGCGCGACGCGGGCGGAGTGATCCTTGACGCACCGACCTCTGCGCCGGAGGTTGGCCCGCTCGGCCCGTCGCAGTCGTGGACTGGCTACATCGAGAACGCCACCTTTCGGTCGGGCTCCGACAGCTTCAAGCTGACGTTCGCGGCCGACGCCAACGGAAACATCGCGGGGACCGCGATCTTCGGGCAGGGGACACCCCCTCCGCCCGCGACCGATCCGAACATGACCTACCCGCCAGGCGCTGCCTACATCGGCAACATCATCTCGCCCATGGGTTTGACGGAAGGCTTCACCTACCCGATCGAGCAAGGCACGTTCACGACGCAGCGCCTGCGCGTGCAGATCAACCTCGCAGAGCTGTATGCGAGCTGGTGTGCGCTCCAGACGGGCGCCTCGGTGGTCAACGGGGGCTGCGCGCCGTCGAACTGGGCCGGACGCGCGAACGGCAACAGCCTGTGCCAGCTCCAGAACCCCACGACGAAGCAGTGGGTGACGATCAACTGCGTCAAATTCTCACTCTGTTCCTTCTATGGACCATGCGCTTGCGGCGCGGCGACGTGCAGCGCTTCCACGATGAGCACCCTCGGCCAGGTATCGCTCGACATCGCGCTCGACGGCGATACGGGCGCCGGCGCCATCATGGGCACCGGGACTCAGGCGAGCTACGCGCACCTCACGAAGGATC
>DATAZS010000437.1:0-10002 GCA_036271915.1 Polyangia bacterium | reverse complement strand
GACGTCGGCCGCCGCCGCCGCGAGCGAGCGGTTGAGCTCGGCCGCCTCGGGCGTGCCGCCCGTCATGCCTGTGACCATGAGCGGCGCGCGGATGGCGCGCCCGAGCAGCTCGGTCGTCAGATCGACCTCGTCGGCCGCGATCTCGGGCAGCGACGTGTGGATGAGGTGGACGTCCTCGAACAGCGTGGGGCGGCGAAAGTCGGCCTCGCCCGAGGCCGCGATCGCGATGTGGTCCGCCTTGCGTTGACTGATGTCGCCCTCTGCCACTTCTGGTCGTCTCCTTTGGCGGTCCAGTCTCCGCACGCGGGGCCCCCGAGTCCATAACGACTTGAAAAAGTTCGGGTCGGAGCGCCCGGGCGGCGATTTTCTTGCGAGGACCTGAACAGGTGGATAGTATCGCCGGCATGGAGCTGTCGCTCTTCGCGATCGTCGTCGGCGTGCTGGGGATCGGCGGGACGGCGGCCCTCGTGGGGTGGGTCGTGGGGGCCTCGCGCGCGCGGACGGTCGCCGAAGGCGCGCTGCGTGACGCCGAGAAGCGGGCCAGCGCCGCGGGCGCGCGCGCCGAGACGCTCGCCGACCAGGCGCGCGAGTCCGAGGCGCGCGCCAACGGCCTCGAAGCGGCGCGGCGCATCGCCGACAGCGAGAAGTCGGCGGCCAACGCGCGCGCGTCGGAGCTCGCGCGCAGCCTCGTCGAGCAGCGCGCGCTGCTCGACGACGCGAAGGCGCAGCTCGGCAGCACCTTCCAGGCGCTCGCGGCCGAGGCGCTCCAGAGCAGCAACGAAGGTTTCCTCACGCTCGCGACGGAGCGCCTGGGCGCGCTGCGCCGCGAGGGCGCCACCGATCTCGAGGCGCGGCAGAAGGCCATCGAGGCCGTCGTCGGCCCCGTGCGCGAGTCCCTCGACAAGGTCGATCATCAGATCCGCGCGCTCGAGGGCGTGCGCGGTCAGGCCTACGGCGAGCTCACGGCGCAGGTGAAGGCCATGTCGGCGACGCAGGACAAGCTGCGCGCCGAGACGGGCAACCTCGTGAACGCGCTGCGCGCGCCCGCCGTGCGCGGCCGCTGGGGCGAGCTGCAACTCCGTCGCGTCGTCGAGATGGCGGGCATGCTCGAGAACTGCGACTTCCACGAGCAGGCGAGCGTGACGACCGAGGATGGCCGGCTGCGGCCCGACATGGTCGTGCGGCTGCCGAGCGGCCGCAACATCGTCATCGACGCGAAGGCGCCGCTCGGCGCATACCTCGAGGCGCAAGAGGCGACGAACGAAGAAGATCGCGACGCGAAGCTGCGGCACCACGCGCAGCAGGTGCGCGCGCACGTCGCGAAGCTGTCGGCGAAGAACTACTGGGAGCAGTTCGCCGTCGCGCCCGAGGTCGTCGTCATGTTCCTGCCGGGCGAGACGTTCTACAGCGTCGCGCTCGAGCAGATGCCGGGCCTCATCGAGGAGGGCTTCGCGCAGAACGTGCTCATCGCGACGCCGACGACGCTGCTGGGCCTGCTGCGCGCCGTGAGCGCGGGCTGGCGCGAGGAGCGCATGGCCGAGAACGCGCAGCGCATCGCCGACGAGGGCCGCAAGCTGCACGAGCGCATCGCGACGCTCGCCGAGAAGTTCTCGGACCTCGGTCGCTCTCTCGGGCAGGCCGTGGGCGCCTACAACGGCGCCGTCGCGACGTTCGACACGCGCGTCGTCCCGGCGGCGCGCAACCTGGCGAGCCTCGACGCCAAAGGCAAGAAGGACGTCGTCGAGCTCGCGATGATCGAGCAGCGTCCCGTGTCGCCGCGACGGATCGAACGCAGCGCGAAGGCGATCCCGCTCACGCTCGCGCTGTCGCCCTCGGCCGCGAACGCCTCGCTCGACGACGGCGGCTAGCGTCCGTGGCCTTCGACTTCGTCGATCCGCGCCGCGGGATCGCGGCGCGCTTCGTGGGCGGACGTGGCCATTACGAGCACGTCGTCGCCGCCGTCATGGAGGCGCGCCAGAGCGTGTGGATCGCGACGGCCAACCTCAAGGAGCTCATGGTCGAGGATCACCGCGCGGCGCCCGGCCGGCGGCGCACGGCGCGCGGCGGCGGCAGCTATCGCTCGGTGCTCGCCGTGTTCGACGAGCTCGCGGGCCGCGGCGTCGAGCTGCGCATCCTGCACGCGTCGCCGCCCTCGGGTCCGTTCCAGCGCGAGCTCGCGTGTCACCCAGCGCTGCGCCGCGCGCTCGCGCTGCGCCTGTGCCCGCGCGTCCACTTCAAGGCCGTCGTCGTCGACGGTGGGTTCCTCTACCTCGGCAGCGCGAACTGGACGGGCGCGGGTCTGGGCGCCAAGGGCACGGGCCGCCGCAACTTCGAGCTCGGCTTCGCGACGGCCGACGACGTGTTGCTCGATCGCGTGCAGGCGCTCTACGAGCACGTCTGGCGCGGCGCGGGGTGCGCAGGATGCAAGCTGCGCGAGGTCTGTCCCGCGCCGCTCGACGAGCCCGCGCCGATCCGCAAATCGAGGGCGGCGCCCGCGCGCGCGAAGCCGCCGCCTTAGCGCACGACAGCGCGAGCTGCGCGACGGATATCCGTTACCGGTCGGGCACGTGAGGTTCGTATGGCTCGCTACTGACGGGCGGCGAGGCTCGTGGTACGACAGGGGCGGCCCAGAAGCCGTCCATGCCCGAGATCGAGGTTCAAACTGCGACCGGTCCGCGCCGTAGGGTGCCGATGACGGACGGCCGCATGGTCATCGGCCGCGGCGAGGAGAGCCACGTCTTCCTGCCGGACTACCGGCTGTCGCGTCGCCACGCCGAGGTCGAGCAGCGCATCGACGGTTTCTACATCGTCGATCTCGGCAGCACGAACGGCACGTTCCTCAACGGACAGCGCGTCGTGGGCGAGCGCCGCCTCAGCGACGGCGATCTCATCTCGCTGGGCGACAGCCGCCTCGTGTTCTCGTCGGGCGCCTCCGACGAGACCGTCGAGGGCGTCGCGCTCGACGGCGCGCAGGCGTACCGCATCAAGGATCTGCACGCGCGCATCACCGATCGCTCGGTGGCGTCGGGCGATCCGGGCCGTCAGTCGCGCGTCTTCCAGCTGCTCAGCAAGGCGAGCGCCGCGCTGCTCGGCCAAAAATCGCTGCCCGAGATCTTCGAGCAGGTCATGGACGTGATCTTCGAGGCCATCCCCGTGCAGCGGTCGGCGATCGTCATGCTAGAGAACGGGACCGAGGCCGTCGTGCGCGCTTCGCGCAGCCGCACGGGTCAGCCCATCACGAAGGTGAGCCGCGCCATCGCGAAGCGCGTCGTGCAGCAGCGGCTCGCGCTGCTCGTGCCGAACATCGCCGAGGACGTCTCGCTGCGCGGCCGCAAGAGCATCATGGGCACGGGCATCCGCTCGGCGATCTGCGCGCCGCTGTGGCTGCCCCCGCGTGAGGGCGCGCACGAGGAGGTCATCGGCCTCATCTACGCCGACACGCAGGACTTCGAGCGCGCGTTCGACGAGGACGATCTGCAGATCCTCACGGCCTTCGCGAACATCGCGGCCTCGAAGATCGAGAACACGAAGCTGTTCGCCGAGAACGCCGAGAAGCAGCGTCTCGAGGGTGAGATGCGCACGGCCGCCGAGATCCAGCGCAGCATCCTGCCGCGCGACGCGCCCCGGGTCACGGGCTGCGAGCTGTACGGCGAGAGCCGCTCGTGCGAGTCGGTCGGCGGCGACTACCACGACTTCCATTGGAACGGGCGCGCGCTGTCCTTCGCGGTCGCCGACGTGTCGGGCAAGGGCCTCGGCGCGGCCATGCTCATGGCGGCGCTGCGCGCGGCCGTGCACGCGCACTGGCAAGATCCGTCGCTCGACGAGGCGGCGACGCGCATCAACGCGACCTTCTTCGAGAACGTGCCCTCCGATCGCTACGCGACCTGCTTCCTCGGCCGCTTCGATCCGACGTCGGGGCGCCTCTCGTTCGTGAACGCGGGCCACCCACCGCCCCTCCTCGTGCACAGCGACGGGGGCACCGACTCGCTGCACGAAGGCGGTCCAGGCATCGGCCTGTTCGCCGCGGGCGCCTTCACGCAGGGCGAGCGCACCCTCAAGCGCGGCGACACGTTGCTCGCGTACTCCGACGGCGTCAGCGAATCTTGGCCGGACGCGCCCGCCGCCGAGGCGGCCCTCACCGAGCTCGCGCGCGCCTACGCCGCCGTGCCCGTCGCCGCGCTGTGCCACGAGATCCTGGCCGCAGTCGAGCGCCGCCGCGGCGGCGTGCGCACGGACGACTGCACCCTCGTCGTCCTGCGCTGGGCGCCTAGCACCTAGCGCCCAGAAAACTAGACGCGAAAATTAGACGCGTCTCCGGGTGGCCCCGATACTGGGGATCTCCCGGAGTACGCATGCGCCGAGAAACCAGGACATGGGTGGGGCGGGCCGCGGCGGCGGCCGTGGTGGTGGTCGCGCTCGGCTATATCCCGTACCACGTGTACGCGCGGTCGGGCCTGGCGCGCACGCTCGAGCTGCGCCGCGATCTGCGGTCGCTGCGCGCGCGCAACGCGCAGCTCGCGGCCGAGAACGAGCGCCTTTCGCGCGAGGCCGCTGCGCTGCGCGACGATCCCCGCGCCATCGAACGCGTCGCGCGCGTCGAGCTCGGCTGGGTGATGCTGGGCGAGATCATCGTCGACCTCACGCCGCAGCCCGGCGCGGACAAGCCGCCCGGCGTATTCCCGTCGGCGCCGAGGGTGGCGCGATGAAGAAGCGGGAACAGGAATGAAGAGCGCGCCGCTCAGCCAGCGCATCGCGTTCCAGCTCGGCCGCTTGTTTCGCGCGACGTTCGCGTTCGCGACGTGCGGCGTCTTCGTGGGCCTGCTGTGGCGCGGGTGGTTTCCCGATCTACGCCTGCCGGGCGCCGACCTGCGGCGCGGGGGCGCGGCCGCGTTCCTCACGCTGCTGCTCACGCTCAAGATCGCGGCGCGCGTGCGCACGAGCGAGCGGCGCCGCACGCCGCGCCGCGAAGCGATCTCCGACGTCGAGCTCGGCCTCGTCTTGCTGACGGCGATCTACGTGCTGCTCGCGATGTCGGGTGGCGTCGCCTCGTCGGTCTATCCGCTCGTCTACGCCGTCGTGAGCTTCCTCGTGACGTTCCACCGCCTCGCCGTCGGCCTGCCGCTCGCGGCGGCCGCCATCGGCTTCGAGGCCGTGCTCGCGTTCGGCCCCACGGTGCCCGTCGAGCAGGCCGCCGCGTTCCCGAGCCACGCCGGCTTCATCGGCGTGTTCGCGCTGCTCAACGTCGTCTTTCTGCACGCCGAGGTCGCGCGCCAGCGCCGCGAGCACCTGCGCCGCGTCGCCGACGAGGTCGCCTCGATGCGCCAGGAGGCGCGCGACTTTCGCCTCATCTCGACGGCGCTGTCGACCGACTCGCGCGTGCGCACGCGCGAGGAAGAAGAGCAGAAGCTGTCGCAGGGCTCGATCCAGACGATCCACCAGCAGCTGTTCTACAACCTGGAGCTGCTGCGCTCGTCGCTGGGGCTGCACACGTGCGCGCTGCTGTGGCTCGACGAGTCGGGTGACCAGCTCAAAGTGAAGGAGCTGTGCACGGACTCGCCGTTCGTCACGGAGGCGCTCATCCCCGCGGGCGGCGGCGTGCTCGGCGCGATCCTCAAAGATCTGCGGCCGTTCGTGCTCGACGTGCCGCGCCTGTCGCTCCTGCCGTACTACGCGGGGCCCGCGCCCGTGACGGCGTTCGTGGGCGTGCCCGTCGTCGAGGGGCGCACGGCGCGCGGCGTGCTCGTGGGCGATCGCGCCGACGGCCGCCGCTTCGAGGAGGCCGACGTCGCGCTCATGGCGAATGCCGCGCTGCAGGTCGTGCGCGTCGTACAGTCGGAGCGCGTGTTCCAGGCCGTCGAGCGCAGCAAGCACGAGCACGAGCGCTTCTATCGCGCGTCCTCCGAGCTCAACCGCGCGCTCACGCTCGAGGAGGTCTATGACGCGGCCATCGCCGCCGCGCGCAGCGTGTGCGAGTTCGAGTTCGCCGCCATCGCGACCTACGACGCGCGCAAGGGCAGCACGCTCCGCCGCGTCGTCGGCGATCTCGCCGAGAAGCTCGACGGCACGACGCACAACGATCCGTCGTCGATCACGTCGATGGTCGTCAAGAACAAGCTCGCGCTGCCCGCGGGCGGCGACTGGCGCGAGCGCGACGTCCCCGTGTTCTCACACCCGATGCGCATCCGCGACTTCGAGTCGCTGTACGTCTTGCCGCTGCTCGTGAAGGACGAGGTCGTGGGGACGTTCACGGTCGCCGCGCAGCGCGTGGGCGCGTTCCCGTCCGACCGCCGCGAGATGTTGGGCGTCATCGCGAACCAGGTCGCGATCTCGCTGCAGAACGGGCGCATGGTCGAGGCGCTCGAGGAGCAGGCGACGACGGACGGCCTCACGGGCCTCGTCAACCACCGCACGTTCCAGGAGCGCTTCAGCGCGATGCTGGGCCGCGCCGACCGCCACAAGTTCCCCGTGTCGCTCATCCTCACGGACATCGACCACTTCAAGAAGGTCAACGACACCTACGGTCACCCGACGGGCGACGAGGTGCTGCGCAAGGTGGCCGCGATCCTCAAGGCGAGCGCGCGCAAGATCGACATCTGCGCGCGCTACGGCGGCGAGGAGTTCGCGATCGTGCTCGAGTCGACGGACCGCGAGGGCGCGCGTCAGCTCGCCGAGCGCATCCGCAACGAGGTCGCGGCGCAGACTTTCCAGTCGAGCAAGGGTCCGTTCCACGCGACGCTGTCGCTCGGCGTGTCGACCTACGCCGAGGACGGCCGCGACAAGGCCGAGCTCATCGCGCACTCCGACCAGTGCCTCTACGCCGCGAAGCACGGCGGCCGCAACCGCACCGTCTGCTACGGCGACCTAGCCCACGGTCAGACGCCCGCGAAGCTCAAGGTCGCGAACGCGAAGTAGGCGCGGGGGCCTCAGCCGCCCGGCTTGACCTTGTACTCGTTCGTCGTCTCGGGGACGATTTTGCCGTCCTCGGTGGGGCGGAAGCGGATCTCGGTCTTCACCTCGACGACGAGCTTCGTGAGCACCTTGGCCAGCTCCTCGTTCATGTTGAGGTGCTCGAGCCACGTGCGCACCTCTCCCGCGGCGGCGCGCATGATGTCGTCCTTGGACTTCGAGGCGACGCCCACGCCGGCCGAGACCGCACGGCGCACGAAGTCGGACAGGGGGCGATCGCGCTCGCCGCGCTCGTCGGTCGCGCGCGGCGCCGTCGGCTCGTCCTCGACGGCCTCGGGCGCAGAAGGCTCGCCCGCGCCGCTTCCACCGTTTGGTTCAGCCACGACCGACGCTCGCGTTCATGGCGGGAAGGTTACCGCGAAGATCGCCCGCCTGCGATATCCTGCCGCCAGCCGATGGCCCGCCCCGCACGCCTCTTCACCGCCTACTTCGTGACGGCCCAGGTCGTGCTGTCGTACGTGGCGCTCGCGGCCTCGCGTCGCTTTCGCCGCGCCGACACCTTCGCGCGCGTCACGCGCGAGAAGCACCAGCGCAACGCGCGCCGCATCGAGGCCGCGATCCTCAAGCTGAGGGGCCTCTTCATCAAGGTCGGGCAGCTCATCAGCATCATGGCGAACTTCCTGCCCGACGCGTTCCGCGAGGAGCTGCAGCGGCTGCAGGATCAGGTGCCGCCGCGCCCGTACCGCGACATCGAGGCGCGGCTGCGCGAGGAGCTGGGCGGGCGCGCGCCCACCGAGGTGTTCGCCGAGTTCTCGCCCGAGCCCGTCGCGTCGGCGTCGATCGGGCAGGTGCACCGCGCGCGCCTCAAAACGGGCGAGGCCGTCGCCGTCAAGGTCCAGTATCCCGACATCGAGGAGATCGTGCGCACCGATCTCAAGGCGCTCAAGCGCATCTTCGGCATCCTGCGCTGGTTCATGCCCGCCTACGGCTTCGACACGATCTACGCCGAGATCCGCGAGATGGTCCTGGCTGAGCTCGACTACCGGCAAGAGGCCGCCGTGCTCGAGCGCATCGCGGGCAACTTCGCGGCGCGCGTCGGGGACCCGAGTCCCCAACCTCCGGCGAGCGTCCGCTTCCCGCGCGTGCTCGCCGAGTACTCGACGGCGCGCGTGCTCACGACCGAGTGGATGGAGGGCGTCAAGGTCGCCGACCTCGAGCGCCTCGTCGCGACGGGCGTCGATCGACGGAGCACGGCGCGCGTGTGCGTCGAGGCCTACTGCCAGCAGATCTTCATCGACGGCCTCTATCACGCCGATCCGCACCCCGGGAACCTGCTCGTGCAGCCGCCCGCGGCGCCGGGCGGCGCGCCCACCGTCGTGTTCCTCGACTTCGGCGCGACGGCGACCGTGTCCGAGACCATGCGCCACGGCATGATCTCATTCCTGCAGGGCGCGATGACGCGCGACACGACGCGCATCGTGTCGGCCATGAAGGAGATGGGCTTCATCTCGCGTCGCGCCGATCCCGAGGTCTTCGATCGCGTCGTCCAATACTTCCACGAGAAGATGCGCGCGCAGATGTCGGTGCAGGGCTTCTCGCTCAAGGACCTGTCGTTCGACTCGGACAAGAGCCTCTCGAGCCTGCTCGACCTGCGCGATCTCAACGTGAGCCTCGCGGACCTCAAGGACGCCTTCAAGATCCCCAAGGAGTGGATCCTCCTCGAGCGCACGCTGCTGCTGCTGCTCGGCGTGTGCACGACGCTCGATCCCGAGATGAACCCGACCGACGTCATTCAGCCGTACCTCGAGCGCTTCTTGCTGGGCGAGAAGAAGCAGTGGTCGGAGGTCGTCGTCGAGGCGTCGCGCGAGATGGCGCTGTCGGCGCTGTCGCTGCCGGGGGAGCTGCAGCGGTTCATGGATCGCGCCGCGCGCGGCGAGCTCGAGTTCCGCGTGCGCGATCTCGACGAGAACGTGCGCGTGCTCTACAGCGTCGGCCAGCAGCTCTTGTGGGGCATGCTGGCCGCCGCCGCGGCCGTGCTCGCCGTCGTGTTCGACGGGCGCGGCCAGGAGCACGCGAAGCTCGGCGCCGAGATCGCGACGGCCGGCTTCGCCTTGTTCTTGTTCTTCGCGTGGCTGGGCGGCCGGCCGAAGCGCCGCTAGCCGATTTTCGCCGTCCGCGTGATCTCGCCCATTCGCCCCGTCTGGTAGTCGCGGAACGCCGTCTCGAGCTCGTCGGCCGTGTTCATGACGAACGGGCCGTAGCGCGCGACGGGCTCGTGCAAGGGCACGCCCGCGAGCAGCAGCAGACGCCCGCCGCCCGGTACGCCGCGCAGGCGGACCGCGTCGCCGTCGCCGAGCACGGCGAGCTGGCCGCTCTTCGCGCGCTTCGCGTCGTCGCTCCCGTGCCCGACCTCGATCTCACCCTCGAACACATAGACGAGCGCGCGCTGGTTGGCCGCGAGCGGCACCGTGACGTCGCCGCCGTCGTCGACCGACCAGTCCTGGTAGACGATGGGCGTCTGCGTCTCGATGGCCGCCTTCACGCCGAGCGCCTCGCCCGCGATGAGCCGCACGCGCGCGCGCCCGTCCTCGGTCGCCGTCTTCGGGATGCGGGCCGCCGACAGCTCCTGATAGCGCGGCTGCATCATCTTGAGGCGCGCCGGCAGGTTCACCCAGATCTGGAAGCCGTGCACACGCCCGCCGCGCTCCTGCACCTTCTTCGTGGGCATCTCCGAATGGATGATGCCGGCGCCGGCCGTCATCCATTGCACGTCGCCCGGGCCGAGCACGCCGCGGTGGCCCGCCGAGTCCTCATGCTCCATCTCGCCCTCGAGCACGTACGTCACGGTCTCAAAGCCGCGGTGCGGGTGATCGGGCGCGCCGATGGCCTCGCCCGGCGCGTACGTCACTGGCCCCATCTCGTCGATGAGCAGGAACGGGTCGGCGAGCGGGAAGCCCGGCGTCGGCATCGGTCGGCGCACGACGAAGCCGCCCCCTTCGGTCTACGCGTGCGCGGTCACGAGGCGGGTCACGGGTCGGATGATTTGGCTCATGGGTCGGTCCTCTCTCTCCAGGCAAAGAAGATGCCGGACCCTCG
>DATAZS010000436.1:0-9632 GCA_036271915.1 Polyangia bacterium | reverse complement strand
GACGTTCGTCGAGGGATCGAGCCCGATGACGATGGCGTTCGTGGTCGAGGCCGTCTGGATCTGAATGCCCTGCGTTCCATTGCTGCCGCAGCCCGGGCCCACGAACACGGTCGGATACGCGCGATGGGAGTCGTACCCCGCTGGCAGCCAGACGTAGTAGTTGCGCGGCGCCGCCTTCGCCGAGACGCCCGTGATCATCTCCGTGTATTTCACGTAGCTCGAGAGCGCCTGGCCCGCGTCCTTGCCGCAGCCGTCGCTCGCGACGGCGTTCGCGAGGCCGCTGTCGGCCGACGCGCCCGCTGAGCCGGACGCGCCCGCTGAGCCGGACGCGCCCGCCGACGAGCTCGCGCCCGCTGAACCATTGGCACCAGCCGAGCTGCTCGCACCAGCCGAGCCGCTCGCGCCAGCCGAGCCGCTCGCGCCAGCCGAGCCGCTCGCGCCAGCTGAGCCGCTCGCGCCGGCCGAGCCGCTCGCGCCGGCCGAGCCGCTCGCGCCGGCCGAGCCGCTCGCGCCGGCCGAGCCCGCTCCGGCTGTGCCCGTGCTGCCGCCGCCGCCTCCGCTACACGCGGCCACGAGGACGGTTCCGAAGGCTACCGTGAGACCCAGGCCCGATGAACGTTCGCGCATGACAGAGCTCTCCCGTCGCAAGGAAATTCGGGCGTTTATATCACCGAGGTCGGCGTCGCCCCGTGCGACTCGGCGTAGACGATTGCACCGAGGGTGGCGGCCCACGCGCCTTTGCCGCGTCGCGCGCCGTTGAAAGGCTCGCGGCGAGCTTGTATCGTGCGCCCGCTTTCAAAACGAAGGAGATCCAAGCATGCGCGCGCTCATCTGTGTTTTGCCGGGAGACGGGATCGGACCCGAGGTCACGACCGAGGCGGTCAAGGTCCTGGACGTCGTCGCGAAGTCCGGCGGGCACACGTTCGAGACGAAGGAGGCGCTCATCGGCGGCGCCGCGATCGACGCCAAGGGCACGGCGCTCCCCGACGAGACGCTCGCGCTCGCGAAGCAGTCGGACGCCGTATTGTTGGGCGCCGTCGGCGGCCCGAAGTGGGACGACCCGCGCGGCAAGGTGCGGCCCGAGCAGGGCCTGCTCGCGATCCGCAAGGGCCTCGGTCTCTTCGCGAACCTGCGCCCCGTCGCCGTGAACCCGCTGCTGCTGCGCGCGTCGCCCTTGCGGCCGGAGCTGCTCGCGGGCGTCGACATGGTCGTCGTGCGCGAGCTCACGGGTGGCATCTACTTCGGCGCGAAGACGCGCGACGCGACGAGCGCGAGCGACGCGTGCGTCTACACCGAGCTCGAGGTCGAGCGCATCGTGCGCAGCGCCGCGCGCATCGCGCAGGGCCGCCGCAAGAAGCTGTGCTCCGTCGACAAGGCCAACGTGCTCGAGACGTCGCGCCTGTGGCGCGAGGTCACGGCGCGCGTCGTCGCCAAGGAGTTCCCCGACCTGCAGCTCTCGAACATGCTCGTCGACGCGTGCGCGATGCACCTCATCCGTCGTCCGTCCGACTTCGACGTCATCGTGACCGAGAACATGTTCGGCGACATCCTCACCGACGAGGCGTCGATGCTCGTTGGTTCGATGGGCATGCTGCCGTCGGCCTCGCTCGGCGAGGGGAAGCGCGGCCTGTACGAGCCCATCCACGGTTCGGCCCCCGACATCGCGGGCAAGGGCATCGCGAATCCCTACGCGACAATCCTAAGCGTTGCGATGTTGCTGCGTTACTCGCTCGGCCTCGAGGCCGAGGCGCGCGCCGTCGAGGCCGCCGTGAACGCTGCGATCGCCAAGGGCGTGCTTCCCGGCGACGTCGCGGCGCCGGGCTCGAAGCCGGCGACGACGTCCGAAGCCGGTGAAGCCGTGCGCGCCGCGCTTCGCGCTTGATGTGGGTTTGAGTACGACGTTGTAAACAATCGGCGCATTTGTCGCGCCGATTGTGCAACGTCGCGTGCGCCGTCGCCTCGACATCGACAAAACCCGCTGGTAGCCTGGTTTTGTCAGAGAGTCGCCGCGTGCTGTGTCTCGAACAGTGTGTGCAGCTGCCTCGCCCGGCAGCGCCCGTTCTCCTGAACGTCGATCCGACGTCGACAGCGCGGTGTGTGTTTCGACGCCCGTGGTGCGCGCGAAAGCGCCGCTGACGATCCGTCGAATGGAGTTGTCAGATTCTGTGAGCCGCGACCGCCGTGTCTGAATCCGTGTGAACGAACGAAGGAGAACGAGATGGGAACGAGGCTATACGTCGGGAATTTGTCGTACAACGTGACCGAGCCCGAGCTGCGGGACGTCTTCTCCGAGGGCGGCAAGAACGTCGTCGAGGTGAAGGTGGTGATGGATCGAGAGACGGGCCGGCCGCGCGGATTCGCTTTCGTCGAGATGGGCAGCGATGACGAAGCCTCG
Source organism: Polyangia bacterium (assembly GCA_036271915.1). Taxonomy (GTDB): domain Bacteria; phylum Myxococcota_A; class Polyangia; order Fen-1088; family Fen-1088; genus DASZFV01. Next base: position 7,237 of record DATAZS010000436.1, on the reverse strand, counting down.
CAAGCCATTCAAAATCTGACCGGCCGCGAGATCCAGGGCCGCGCCATCAGCGTGAGCGAGGCCCGCGAGCGCGCCCCCCGCAGCGGAGGTGGTGGCGGCTACGGCGGCGGCGGAGGTGGGGGCGGCTACGGCGGCGGAGGTGGTGGCGGCTACGGTGGCGGCGGCGGTGGTCGCGGCCGAGGTGGCGGCGGTGGCGACTACGGCGGCGAAGGTGGTGGCGGCCGCGGTCGTGGCGGCGGCGGTCGCCGCGGCGGCTGGTGAGCCTCGCCTTGTCAGTTAACCCGCTCGCTACACTCGTTCAAATCTGATCGAGCTCTGCCTCCACTCGCGAGGTGAGCGACGGAAGCACCGCGCGCGAGGTCGGGGGAACCGGCCCGCGCGCAGTTCCGCAGCGCCCAGAACGCCCGCCGAGCAGATCCGGGTGCATGCGCGAGGACTGTTTGAGCCTCAGGATTGATCACATCTGTCCTGGAGAGCGGCGTCGTATCCGAGCTGCATCGTGAGGAGTTGGTCGTAGCCACGCCCGATCACGGCCCAGCCTGGTGGCCCGTTGTTTTTGATGTGGCCACCGACAGCGGCGACTCCGAGGAGGACGTCCGCGATCGACGGTTCAGACGGTAGGTCGGGGCGTTTGCGCCGACGGAGCGCGAAGCGCAGGCACTTGAGCGGCGAATTGCTGAAGATCGGTGCAGCTGCGGTCGTGGGACGCTCCCGGGCGAGGGTCCTCAGGACGAGCAGGCGCCAGGCGATCGGCGCGCACAACGCGAGGGCGTTCACGAGGGCATGGGTGGTCTCGAGTTGCCGACGTTTCGATCGCACAACCGGTCTTGAGAGACGGGCATCGCCGAAGTCCGCCCCAACATATTCGCCCTCGATTCCCTCTCCTTCGCGACCGAGTCCTCTCACGTCTCGCTTAGATCACGCCGGGATCGCTGACGCAACACTTGTGTAGGATCCTGAGGTTTGAGCACGGCCCGGTTCTCCCGACCTCGCGCCCCGCGACCAAGCGGCCGAGCTTCTCGCGCGTCTCCGAAGGAGCGCGCTCTCCCGACGAACGCCGCGCGCGCCTAAGCGAGCGCGCGGAGCCCTTCGGGATCCGCGAGGATGACCTTGCGCCCCTCGGTCTGAATCAGCCCCTTGCGCTTGAATTGCGACAAGGTGAGCGAGACCGTCTCGCGCGTCGAACCGATGAGGTTCGCCATCTCTTGGTGCGTGATCTTGAGGCCGACGACGAGCCCGCGCTCGTCCGCGATCCCGTGCTCGTGCCCCAGGCTCAGCAGCAGCTCCGCGAGCTTCGAGCCCACGTCCTTGAAGATGAGCTGCTCGACGCGCGTCTCGAGATCCTTGCGGCGCAGGATGAGCGCGCGCGCGAACTTGTACGACGCGATGCCGCTCGTGCGCAGCAGCTGATCGAGCAGGTCGCGATCGACCTCGACGGTGACCGACGCGTCCATGGCCTCGGCCATCTCTTCGCGCGGCCCGCCCTCGAGCAGGCAAGGCTCGCCGAAGAAGTCGCCCTCGGTGCGATACGCGAGCGTGAGCTCCTTGCCGTCGCGCGTGACCTTCGAGATCTTGATGCGTCCGCTCGTGAGGAAGTGGACGCCCTGCGCGCGATCGCCGGGGAGGTAGATGACCTGGCGCGGGCGATACGTCCCGACCTTGATGTTCGGCGCGAGGACCGTCAGGGCCTCGACGGGAACGTCGGACAGCACCTCGCACTTGCGCAGGAGAGTCAGCGCGCGCTTGTCTTCACCGTTCGTCATCGCGACGTCACCCACATTGTGGGTTTTATCAGTACCTCGTGTTGCCGACAACACAAGTTCGTGAAGTGGGCTACAGATCCGTCGCTTTTCGCCCTGTTCCGCGCAAGCACGCGGCGCCGAGGAGGACGACGACGAGCCCGACACCGAGGAACGCGACCTGCGCGGGTTTGCCGAGCTCGTCGACCGAACGGTCGCGCCCAAGGTAGCCGAGGATGACGAGGCAGGCGTTGTTCGTGAAGTGCGCGAGCATCGACGGCAGGATCGAATCTGTCTCGAGCGCGATGAGCGAAAGCGCGATGCCGAGCATCGCCGTGGGCAGCAGGCGCCACAGATCGAGGTGGAACAGACCGAAGAGCAGTCCCGTGATGACGGCCGCCGTGATGCGCGGCAGGCCGGCCGCGAGGCCGCGCAGGATCGCGCCGCGGAACAGCGCCTCCTCGCAGACGGCGGGCGTGAGCGCGATGAGCGCGAGCGACAGCACGAGGCCGCGGCTGCCGTCGGCGGGCACGACGAAGCGGCGCTTGCTCTCCTCGAGCTCGGGCGGCGCCGGCACGAGCCACTGCGCGAGCACGCCGACGACGATCCACGCCGACGCGCCCACGAGCAGCGCGCCCAGCACGGCGCGCGCGGGCACGCGACGCACGCGCAGGACCTCGGCGAGCGGACGGCCCGTGCCGCGCGCGTAGACGACGACGATCCCGAGCAGGCCCACCCACTGCGAGATCGCGAGGCCCGTCGCGAGGCGCCACTTCTGCAGCGGCACGAAGACGCCGACCATGAGCACGAAGGCGACGCCGAAGAGCGCGAGCGCTTGTCCCGGCGTCGCGCGGTTCGCGGCCGTTGGTGCGGCGGCGCGCGCCTCGCCGACGCCCAGCAGGCGCCGCAGCCACGCGCCGAGGCCCACCGTGCCGTCGTCGGCGGCCAGCAGGCGCTCGGAGTCGTAAAGGCGCGCCGCGAGCGTGAGGGCGAGCGCGCCGCACGCGAGCGTGCTCGCGACGACGACGAGCGTGCGCCCGAGCGTCGCCGTGCCGAGGATGAGATCGCGCGCGAGCAGCGTGACGTTGACGCCCGGCACGACGGCGGCCGCGCCCGCGAGATCCCAGTCGCCGAGCCCCGCGATGAGCGACGGCGTGAAGCACAAAAAGTAGACGGGCGTGAGCAGCGTCTGCGCCTCCTTGAAGCTGCGCGCCATCGCGCCGATCGCGACCATGACCGACGCGAATAAGAACGCCGCGGGGATGACGACGATGAGCGTCGAGGCGGCGCGCGTCCACGGAATCGTCACGGACGCCGCGCCGCCCACGAGGTGGATGCCCTGGACCATCGTGAGCGACATCGACGTCATGTTGAGCAGCCCCGTGACGGTCGACAGCGTCGCGACGGCGATGACCTTCCCCGTCATGAGATCGAAGCGGCTCACGGGCGCCGAGAGGATCGTCTCGAGCGTGCCGCGCTCGCGCTCGCCCGCCGTGATGTCGATCGCGGGATAGAACGCGCCCAGCATGATCATGACGACGACGATGAGCGGCAGGAGCTTCGACAGCACGTAGCCGCCCACGCGCGCGCGCGGCGCGACGCTGTCGTCCTCGAGCGTGAAGAGCGGCCCGCACCCCGGCGCGAGCGCGCCCGCGAGCGCGCCACCCACGCGATCGTGGGCCTGACGTGACTCGTCGCGCGCCTCGTCCCACACGACGCGCACGCGCGTCGCGCCGTGGGCGCCGGGCGTCACCTCGACGACGGCGTCGACGGCGCCCGCCTCGACGCTCGCGCGATCGGACGTCGTGTTCGCGCGCGCGTCCCAGGCGAGCACGTCGGCCGCGAACGACTTGTCCGCCGCGAGCCGCGCGCGCACGCTCTCGGTGACGCTCACGGGGCCGACGACGGTGACGCGCGAGCGCCGCGCCTCGCCGCGCGCCGCGTGGCTCGCCATGACCTGCGCCATGAGCAGCGAGACGAGCGGGTAGACGACGAGCGGGAACAGCACCATGACGGTGAGCGTGCGCCGATCGCGCAGCGTCTCGCGCAGCTCCTTGCCGGCGACGAGCGCGACGTCGCGCAGCTTCACGGCCGAACCTCCGGGTCCGCGGTCAACCCCGCGACGAGACGAAGGAAGGCCTCCTCGAGGCTGCTGGCGTCGCCCGCGCGCGCGCGCAGCCCCCCGGGCGTGTCCTCGGCGAGCATCCGCCCGCGGTGCAGCAGCCCGATGCGGTCACAGAGCAGCTCGGCCTCGGCGAGATAGTGCGTGGAGAAGATCACGGCCTTGCCGCGATCGCGTTCGGCGCGCACGAAGTCGCGCAGGAACCGCGAGGCGAGCACGTCGAGTCCCACCGTGGGCTCGTCGAGGATGAGGACGGTCGGATCATGCAGCACGGCGCGCGCGACCGAGAGGCGCTGCCGCTGTCCCGTCGACAGCGCCTCGCACCGCTTCGCGAGGATGCCCTCGAGGTCGAGCACGCCCGCGAGCAGCGCCGTGCGCGCCGCGATCGCGTCCTCGGGCATGTGGTGCAGGCGTCCGAAGTAGCGCAGCAGCTCGCGGCCCGTGAGGCGCGCGTACAGGCCCGTCGACCCCGTGAGGAAGCCGAGCTGTCGGCGCGCGGCCTGCGGGTCGCGCGCGACGTCGACGCCCGCGAGCGAGGCGCTCCCCGACGTGGGCGCGAGGATGGCCGCGAGCATGCGCAGCGTCGTCGTCTTGCCGGCGCCGTTGGGGCCGAGCAGGCCGTAGATCTCGCCGCGCGCCACGGTGAACGAGAGATCGTCGACGGCGAGCGCCGCGCCGAACATCTTCGTCAGGTGCCGGGCCGTGACGCCGTGTTCGTTCGTCGACATGTGCGCCCGAGGCGCGCGCCTCGGCGCGCGTCCGTCATCCGCAGTTGTTCTGGAAGCAGATCTCGCCGGGCGGCTGGAAGTTGCGCGCCGAACAGGTGCCGGCCGTCGCCGCGCCCGTCGTGCGGTTGAACGTGCCCGTGCACGTCGGCGGCGCCGGCACCGTCGTTTGGCCGGGCGGCGGCGAGGGCTTCGGGCACCAACCGAGGCCGCCATGGAGCGTGTAGTCGACCCACACGCGGATGGGGCTCGAGACGCTCGTGTTGCCGTTGTTGTCGGACGTCTGGACCGCGATGCACTTCCAACCCGCCGTCGTGACGTTGTTGGCGAGCGTGTCGAATTGGCCGCCGAAGCACCACGCCGGATTCTCGGGCGCGATGGGCTCGATCGACCAGATCGCGGGCTCGTTGCCCGCCGTGTAGCTGATGGCGACCGTCGGTTCCTGGATGTGGCAGATGTCGAGCGGCGGGTTCAGCGCGTGCCCCTCGATGCAGCCCGGGGGGACGGTGGGATCCGGCGTGTAGTCGCCGTCGCCCGCGACCGGCACGGGCCGCATGCGGATCTTGAGCACCTGGCGCGGGCCCGTGAGCGGCGTCGTCGTCGGCGTGAGGTTGGGGTTGATCTCGTCGCACGCGCCGTCGCCGTCGGAGTCGACGACGAGCGGCTGTGACACGTCGTCGAGCACGTAGACGGCCGTCGCGTCCGGGTTGACGAGCGAGATCGGCGTGAGCTTGACGTCGAGCGCGCGGTTGCCGTCGTCCTCGATACGCGCCTTGAGATCGAAGACCTGCGGCACGGCGCAGCCGTCGTCGGGCATGTCACCGGGCTCCTCGTTGCGCGAGAGCGGATCGAACAGGAACGAGCACGACAGTCCCGGGGGCGCGACGCCGCCGTCGGGCTCGGGCGACGTGTCGTACTTCGAGACGCGGATCTTCGGCGGCACGAGGTCGGCGATGGGCGGGATGTTGTCGACCGAGAACGCGTAGGTGATCGTCGTGTCGTTGCCGAGCTGATCAGAGGCGCGGAACGAGATCGTCGGGAACACGATGCACAGGCTCGTGTCGGGCGCGGGCTTGCAGCCCGTGAGGTTCTTCGTGTCGAAGATCGTCGTATAGGTGTTCGACGTGCCCAGCACGAGCGGCAGCTTGAACTGCGGGTTCGCCGCGTTGTCGCCGATGAGCGCGAAGACGGACGCCGGGTTGACGCCCGCGCCGTCGGCGATCTGCGCCGAGATGTTGATGAGGCCGCCCACGATCTGACCCGGCCCGGGCGACGTGCCCGTGATCGTCGGTCCATTGATGTCGACGTTGAAGGTCAGGCGAAGGTCCGTCTCCGTGCCGTTGTTGTCCGTCGCCGACACCTCGAAGAGCTGGTCGCCGGTGAGCATCGTAGGCATCGTCAGATCGAAGACGGCCCGATATTGATTCGTCGCGCCCGTCGCGGCAAGCGTGAGCGGCATGCCTCCGATCGTTGCCCGCGGCGTCGCCTTCAGCGGCCCGTAGGCGCCCGGGTCGACGAGGACCTGCACGATGAGGCTGCCTTTGTAGTGCTGTCCCGCGATGGGCGACAGCACCGTGATCGTGGGCCCCGCGTCGATCTTGATCGCGACCTGCTTGGACGCGCGCGCGCCCGAGGAGCTGGCGGCACCCACCGTGATGGTGTACGAGCCCGTGGGCAGGCCTAGCAGCGAGAGCTTGCCCGTGTAGACGTCGTCGCTCGAGGGCCCGACGAGCGGCGCCGTCGCCAAGATCGTGCTCGAGCCCATGGCCGACAACGAGGCGAAGGCGGTCGCGGGATCGATGACGTCGGTGCCGTTCATGACGATGATCTTCGCGCTGACGTTCGCGGCGGCGTTGCTGCTCAGGATCGGGGAAGTCATCGGAGACGGGTTCGGGCCGTCCGTGGGGGACTGGATCGTGATGACGACGCTGCCGCTCGCGTTCGCGCCATCGAGCACGGGGACGACCGAGGCGTCCTGGGGCGTGTAGGTCGGATAGGTGCCGTTGTTCTTCGTCGAGCAGGCGCTCGCGCACGCCGCGAGCGCGGCGAGCGCGCTGAGGCCGGCGCGCAGCCGTCGCGCGTTCGTGGGAGACCGTTCGAGCGGCGAGATCACTTCGAGCCGACCACGGGTGGGCAGACGAGCGCGGAGCCGAGCTCGCAGCAGTCGATGGGCGCGTCCTGGGCGATGTTGCAGGGATCGCCGCCGTTGCTGCCCGCCTGCGCGAGGGGACAGATACCGAGATCGTGCGCGAGGCATCCGTCGCAGACGCGAATGGGATAGTTGAACGCGTCGGAAGTGACGGTGTTCGTGAGCGTCTTGCCCTGCACGCGCACAGTGGCCGTGAGGTAGAAATAGGAGGCGGGCGACGGGAGCGCGTTCTTACTTTGCAGGTCGCGCGCGAGCTCCGCGGTCACGACGTTGACGGCCCCGGCCGTGTTGCCGCCGCCCGACGCGACAGACCCGGAGGTCGGCACGGAGAACTCGATGAGATCCATTCGGGGGGGCGTCTGGAAGAAGCTCACGATCGAGGCTGGCGGGGTTTGCTTCTTGTCGTCGACGCTCAGCGAGACCTCGAAGGTCGACAGCGCGATGCGGTTCGGGTCGATGCCGCCCGTCGATGCGGAGGCGTTGTTCTGCATGAGCGGGAAGA
>DATAZS010000435.1:0-3157 GCA_036271915.1 Polyangia bacterium | reverse complement strand
AACGCCATCGGCGCGCACCACACGGACGAGCCCTTCAACAGCCCCTACGCTTACCTCGTCGCGGCGGCCGACGCGATGTCGGGCGCGCGGCCGGGCGCGCGCCGCCAGATGGACGAGAGCTACGCCTCGCGCCTCGACGATCTCGAGCGCATCACGCGCGGCTTCTCCGGCATCACCGAGGCCTTCGCCGTCCAGGGCGGCCGAGAGGTCCGCATCTACGTCCAGGAGGATCGCGTCGACGATCTGGGCGCCGTCGATCTATCGAACGCCGTCGCCAAAAAGATCTCGCAAGAGATGCGCTTCCCGGGGCAGATTCGGGTCACCGTGATAAGGGAATTCAAGGCCACCGAGGTCGCGGGCTGATGTCGATCCCGCCCGTCTTCTTCTATGCGATCGGCGCGTTCCTCGCCGTGTTCGGCGCGGCGCGCGCGCTCGTGCTCGGCCGTCGTCGCCCCGAGCGCGAGCTGTCCGAGGACACGCCCGCGCGCGCGAAGGTGCGGCGCAATCACCTGATCTTCGGCATCGTGCACTTCGTGTTCGGCATCGCGCTCATCGTGATGACGTCCGGCGTGCTGCGCACGCGGCTACACTGAGGCGGCGTCCGCGGCCGCCAATTAGGCGGCGTCTGCCGCCGCCGAGGTCGCGCGCGACTTCTGGCGGCGGTGCCGCCACACGATGAAGGCGGGCAGCGCGACGATCGCGGCCGACAGGCACGAGATCTCGCCGAGGATTGCCATGGTGCCGAAGCCTTGCAGCGCCTGGTTACGCGCCGCGAGCAGCGATCCGTAGCCGACGATCGTCGTCCACGAGCACAGCGCGACGGCGGCGCCTGTCGAGACGATCGCGCGCAGGATGTCGTGCTCCTCGCGGTAGCGCGTCACGACGTTGAGCGCGTACTCGGCGCCGATGCCGAACGTGATGGGCAGCGCGATGAAGTTGAGGAACGTCACGTGGACGCGCGCCCAGCCTGCGCCCCCCACCATGAGCGTCACGCCCAGCAGCAGCGTGCCGATCGCGACGAACGCCCACCGCGTGGGGTGGATCATGAGCAGCACGAGGACGAGCACGGCGACGAGCGACACGCCCGTCGCGATGGGCCCGTCGTGCAGGATCGAGCGGATCATGGCGCCGAACACGACGGCGGATCCCGAGGTCTCGACGACCTTGCCGCTCGGCAGGTGCAGGAACTGCAGCACCGAGGCGATGCGCAGCAGATCGCGCCCGCTCCACACCGAGATGCCATCGTCAGGCGGATACACGAGCACGACGCGCCCCACGGTGCCGTCGACCTCGGTGAACGGCCGCCGCGCGATCGCCGGTAGATCCATGGGGTGCAGCTCGCGTAGATCAGAGGGCGGGTTGATGCCGTCGAGCTTCTTCTTCTCGTCGGGCGTCAGCAGCGCGAGAGCCTTGTCATGCCTGAGCTTGTCGATGTCGGCGATGAGCGCGAGCTTGCGCCGCTGCACCTCGGGCGTTCCGGGCAGCAGGTCGTAGATCGTCTCGATCTGGCCAATGACCTGCGCGCCCGGCGCCTTGGGATCGGGGCGCTGCGCGGCCTGCTCGGCGTCCTGCCGACGGATCGTCTGCTTGATGGGCTCGACCTCGTCGAGGCTGTCGGCGAGCACGATCGTGGGCGACGGCCAGCGGCCGAAGAGCTTGTCGAAGCTCTTGCCGAATTCCTGCGCCGCCTGCGTCGAGTTGAGCTTGGCGTTGAGCTTGCGGAAGTCGTACTCGAACGGATCCTTGAGGAAGTGCTTGAGGCCGACGAGCGAGCCGACCGCGAGGAGCGCGACGACGACCGATACGGCGGCGCCGTGCTTGCCGATGAGGTGCGCGAGCGGCCGCAGATCGAGCGGCGCGCGCCCCGTGACGCCGCGCTTGGCGTCGCGGCGATCGAGCAGCACGAGCATGGCGGGCAGCACGGTGTACGTCGCGGCCCAGCAGCAGATCGACCCCACGGCGCCCATGACGCCGAATTGATAGAAGCCGCGGAAGCTCGTCACCATGAGCGACGCGTACGCCGCCGACGCGCAGATCGACGCGACGAGCGTGCCGCGCCAGGTCCCCGCGAGCGACGCGCGCAGCGCCTCGTCGGCGGGATCGCCGTGCGCGCGCTGCTCCTCGTAGCGCGACATGACGACGATCGCGTAGTTGATGCCGTTGCCCAGAATGATTGAACCGAGGAACGCCGTCGACGAGTTGAGGTACCCGAAGGCCAGCTCGGCGACGCCGAAGGCCAGCATGGCGCCGATCATGGCGGGGACGCCCGTGAGCGGGATCGCGCGCAGCCGCCGGAAGTACAGGCCGATCGAGAGCGCGACGACGATGAGGCACGTCACCGTGACCCACACGATGTCGCGCTCGACGGCTTCGCGGCTCGCGATGGCCGTCGAGATCGGGCCCGCGACCTCGGCCGTCATCTGCGGGTGGAAGCCCGCGGGCGGCACCTCGGCGATGAGCGCGTGCGCCGCCTTGAACAGGCTCTCGCCCGCGTTCTCGGAGAAGAGGCCGCCCGGCGGCAGCGCCGCGATCCAGACGTACTCGCCGCCGTTGCTCGAGAACACGCCGCCCGGGAAGCGATCGTCGAGGCCGCCCGAGTGCTGGATCCGCTTCTGCATGTCGTCGAGCGACTCCTCGTCGCCCAGCGAGACGAACAGCGGATTCTTGCGCTTGCTGATCTCCGTGCGCAGCCGATCGCGGATCGACTCGAGATCGTCCTCCGCGAGGTAGAGCCACTTGTTGGCCTCGAAGAACGACTTGAGGTCACGCACGTGGTACGTCGCGAGCTGCACGACGGAGGACGGCATGGCCTGCAGCCGCTGCGTCAGCGCCTCGGCGTAGCGCAGGTTCGCCTGATAGTCGGGCGATCGCACGCCGATGAGCAGCAGCGACATGTCGCCCATGCGCTTCTGCGTCTTCGCGAGCGCGACGACGCCAGGGTCGTTGCTGGGCAGCAGCTCCGAGAAGGCCGTCTTGAGCTTCAGCTTCGACGCGAGGAACGCACCACCCGCGCCCACGAGCAGCGCGAGGACGAGCACGAGGACGGGGTTACGCGCGATCCATCGGTGATACGCGTCGACGCGGGGGGAGGGCAGGGACGCCATGGGCCCGGGAAAAGTAGCAGGGATCTCGCGGCTGGGGGAGGGTCATCGCACCT
>DATAZS010000434.1:0-4927 GCA_036271915.1 Polyangia bacterium | reverse complement strand
GAGTACTTCGCGCTGGGCTTCTTTCAGGGCGCGCTGCTGAAGGACCCCAAGAAGGTGCTGGTGCAGCTCGGTCAGGTGCACGCCGCGCGGGTGATGAAGTTCACCAGCGTGAAGGAGATCGCGGCGGCGCGCAGCGTGCTGGCCGGCTTCGCGATGACGGAGGAGTGCAAGTGGGGGAAGCCCACCTTCCTCGCCGACGGGAAGAACATCGTCATCTTGCAGGGCTTCAAGGAGTACTTCGCGCTGGGCTTCTTTCGGGGCGCGCTGCTGAAGGATCCGAAGAAGGTGCTGGTCCAGCTGGGGCAGACGAACGCGGCGCGCGTGATGAAGTTCACGAGCGCGAAGCAGATCCGCGCGAACGCGGCGACCATCAAGGCCTACGTGCGCGAGGCCATCGCCGTCGCGGAGGCGGGGCTGCGAATGGCGCCGAAGAAGACCTCGGACTATCCGGTGCCCGAGGAGCTCACGGCGCGGTTGCGCACCGACAAGCGCTTCAAGCGCGCGTTCGAGGCGCTGACGCCCGGGCGGCAGCGGAGCTACCTGTACCACTTCGGCGCGGCCAAGCAGTCGGCGACCCGCGTCGCGCGGATCGACAAGGCGACGCCGGCGATCTTCGCAGGCAAGGGCTTCCTCGAGCGACGCTGAGTGGACGTTGACTGGTTCCGCGGCGCGGACGTGACTACATTCGCCGCCTCAACAGGAGGCGCCCATGTCGATCACGAACGTGAACCCGTATTTGAACTTCAACGGCACGGCCAGCAAGGCCATCAAGGTGTACGAGAGCGCGCTCGGCGCGAAGGTCGAGAGCGTCATGCCCTTCGGCGACAAAGGGCCGCCCGGCACGAAGGATCGGATCATGCACGCGACGCTGCGCCTGGGCGGGGGCGTCATCATGCTGAGCGACACGATGCCCGACATGCCGCCGCCCGCCGGCAACAACGTGCACGTGTCGCTGAACTGCTCCGACGCCGCCGAGATGGAGAAGCAGTTCAGCGCGCTGGCCGTGGACGGTCAGGTGCGCATGCCGCTGGCCGATCAGTTTTGGGGCGCGCGGTTCGGCATGCTGACCGACGCCTTCGGCATCAACTGGATGTTCAACTGTGAGTTGAAGAAGGGCTGATGTCGATCGGCAGGCGACGCGCGTGGTGCGGCCCCAACAGCGAGACGGCCGCGATCGCGAGGCCCACGAGCGCGTCGTTCCACGCCGTCGCCATCGTCAAACGCGGCAGCAGGAACGCCGACGCCGCGAGCAAGAGGCCGAGCACGGTATTGAAGTAGCGAACGTTGGGCGCGCCGATCGCGAACGGCGCGGAGACGACCACCAGCAAGCCCACGACCGTCGGCGCCAGGAAGTCGGCGCGCGTGTGCGGCCACAAGAACGCCGAGATCAGCAACCACGTCGCGAGCGCCATGTTCACGTAACGAGCCGGTTTGAACCGCATGATTGGCCTCCACTTCGAAGCGTTGAGATGCTTCATCAGAAACGTGGGTCCGGGGGGCGCGGCGTCAACCGGGCGGCGCGCGCGCCTTGTTTCTGGGATACTTCAGGGGTGAAGGAGCTCACGACGGCGTCGCGGCGCTCGCGCCTCGCGCTGCGCAAGGCCCGCTTCGAGGACGTCGCGGAGATCCTGCGGCTCGTCGTGCGCGCCGTCGCGCACGGGTGCCGCGCGCACTACGACGTCGCGCAACGGGCGGCGGTGTGCGCCGCCTACACGACGACGTTGTTCGTCGACGCGCTCGGGCCGCTCGAGACGCTCGTCGCCGAGCGCGAGGGGCACGTCGTCGGGTTCGCGCAGCTCGATCCGGTGGACGGCCGCGTGCGCGCGCTGTTCGTCGACGCCGATCAGCAGGGGCGCGGCGTGGGCGGCGCGCTCGTGGGCGCGCTCGAGGCGTGCGCGCGCCGCCACGGCCGCGCGCGCCTGCACGGCTCGATGGCGCTCAACGCCGTGCCGTTCTACGCGCGCGCGGGCTTCCGCGCCTGCGGCGGGCCCGAGCGCCTGTCGTCGACGGGCGTGCTCGTGCCCATCGTGCGCATGGAAAAGCCGCTGGGCGCGTGAGCGTTAGGCGAAGGCCTTGCGCAGCGCGAGCAGCAAGCGATTGTTCTGGTCGGGCCGCCCCACGCTGATGCGCAGCTTCGTGCGCAGCTCGGGCGACGACCACCAGCGGACCAGCACGCCTGCCTCGCGCAGCGACGCGTACAGCGCCTCGGCGCGCTCGCCGCACTCGACGAGCAGGAAGTTCGCGCGCGACTCGGGCCACGTGAGGCCGAGGGCGCCCAGCTCGTGCGCGAGGCGCGCGCGCTCGTCGAGCGTGCCGCGCATGGCCGCCTCGTGCGTCGCGCGATCCTCGAGCGCCGCCGTGCCCAGCGCCTGCGTGATGGCGTTCACGTTGTAGCTGTCCTTCACCTTCATCATCTCTTCGATGAGCGGCGGTGAGGAGAACAGCAGGCCGAGCCGCGCGCCCGCGAGGCTGAAGCTCTTCGAGAACGTGCGCAGCACGACGACGTTCGGGTGCTCGTTCAGGTACGGCAGCATGCTGGCGTCGATGCCGTCTGCCAGCGCGAAGTCGACGTAGGCCTCGTCGATGACGACGATCGACTTCGCGGCGTCGTCGGCCAGCGCGCGCAGCTTGTCGACGGGGACCAGCGTCGCCGAAGGGTTGTTGGGGTTCGCGACGATGATGAGCTTCGCCCGCTGATCGCCGAGATCACTCGGCAGCACCCAGCGCGCGCCCACCTGCTTGAACGGCGTCGTCACGAGCTTCGCGCCCTGGATCGCGGCCAGCTGCTCGTAGAGGCCGTACGTGGGCCACGGGCACGCGACGCGGTTGCCCGCGTCCAGGAAGGTTCGGTACAGGATCGTGAGGCAGTCGTCGGAGCCGTTGCCGGCCAGCACCTGCGCGGGCGTGACGCCGTAGCGCGCGGCGGCCGCCTCGCGCAGGCGGCGCGCCGTCGGATCGGGGTACAGGCGCACCGATTCGTCGGCGATGCCGCCCAGCGCCGCCATCACGCGCGGCGACGGCGGGTACGCGCCCTCGTTCGTGTTCAGCTTGACGGCGTCGACGAGCTGCTCGCCCGGCGTGTAGCCTCGCATGGCGCGGATCGCGGGGCGCACGAGGTCGAGGGCCTTCGCGGCGTTGGTCTTTCCACCTGACACGCGCGATAGGCTATCCTGAGACCCCTCGATCTGCGAGGGGAGACCCGATGCCCCGCATCCTCATCATCGACGACAACGAGACGATGCGCGAGGGCCTGGGCGCGACGGTGCGCCGCATGGGCCACGAGGCCGTGCTGGCCGCGTCGGGCGCCGCGGGCCTCGCGGCCTTCGACAAGGCGCGGCCCGACTTCGTCATCACCGACTTGAAGATGGAGGGCACGGACGGCCTGGGCGTCGTCAGGGGCGTGCGCGAGCGCGATCCCGACTGCCCGGTCATGATCGTGACGGCGTTCGGCACCGTCGAGACGGCGGTCGAGGCCATGCGCCTGGGCGCGTTCGAGTTCTTGCAGAAGCCGTTCGCGCCCGAGGTCGTGCGGCTCAAGGTCGAGCGCGCGCTGGAGCTGCGCCAAGAGAAGCGCGCGCGCGAGCGCGCCGAGGCCGACGCCGCCGCGCTCCGCGCCGACGCCGCGCTGCCGTACCGCTTCGATCAGGGGCTCGGCATGGTGGGCGAGACGCCCGTCATGCGCGCCGTTTTTCAGACGATCGAAAAGGTCGCGCCCACCGACGCGTCCGTCTACATCCACGGCGAGTCGGGCACGGGCAAGGAGCTCGTCGCGCGCGCGATCCACGCGCGCAGCAAGCGCGCGGACGGCCCGTTCGTGAAGGTGAACTGCGGCGCGCTCACGGAGACGCTGCTCGAGAGCGAGCTGTTCGGGCACGAGAAGGGCGCGTTCACGGGCGCCATCAAGCGCAAGCTCGGGCGCTTCGAGCTGGCCGACAAGGGCACGCTGTTCCTCGACGAGATCGGCGACGTCACGCCGGGCCTGCAGCTGAAGCTGCTGCGCGTGCTGCAGGAGCGCGAGTTCGAGCGCGTGGGCGGCGAGGAGACGATCAAGGTCGACGTGCGCGTCGTGTCGGCCACCCACCGCGACATCCAGGCCGAGGTCGCGGCGGGGCGCTTCCGCGAGGATCTGTTCTATCGCCTGCACGTCGTACCGTGCTTCGTGCCGCCGCTGCGCGAGCGCAAGGAGGACATCCCGCGCCTCGTCACGCACTTCATCGCGAAGCTGGGGCCGCGCACGAACGCGGCGATCAAAGGTTTGTCGGACGTCGCGCTCGCGCGCCTGTGCACGTACGGCTGGCCGGGCAACGTGCGCGAGCTCGAGAACGTCATCGAGCAGGCGCTCGTGTTCGCCGAGGGCGACACGATCGATCTCGGCGCGCTGCCGCCCGTCGTGCGCGGCGGCACGTCCGAGAACACGCTGGCCGTGCCCACGGGCGAGATGTCGCTGCCCGACATCCTCGAGGATCTCGAGCGGCAACTGATCCTGCGCGCGTATGAGAAGAGCGGCGGCGTGAAGACCGAGTGCGCGCGCCTGCTGGGCATCAAGACGAGCGCGCTGTACTACAAGCTGGAGAAGTACGGGATCGGTGTCATTGAAAGCCGCGGCGACAAGCACGCGGCCGCGGGCCCGACGGAAGAAGCGCTGCTGGGCGACGGCCCCGTGACCAGTGACCCGAAGCCGCGCTGAGCGCGCGCGGGCCGCGTGGCTCGTCGCGGCGGTCCTGATCGTCGCGGGCGCCGTCGTGCTCGGCTGCGCCGCCGACGCCGAGGCGCTCCGCCCCGCGCACGCGACGAAGGACGTCCAAGAAGGTCACGCCAGCTACTACGGCGAAGGCTTCGACGGAAGGCGCACGGCCTCGGGCGAGCGCTACGATCCGCGCAAATTCACGGCGGCGCACAAGACGCTGCCGCTCGGCACGCGCGTGCG
>DATAZS010000433.1:0-1541 GCA_036271915.1 Polyangia bacterium | reverse complement strand
GTGCTCGTCGACGGCCACGCCATCACGCTGGGCATCGAGGGCGTCGTCAAGCTCGCCGCGGGCAGCCACGTCGTCGAGGCGAGCGCGCCCGACCACGTCGCCGACAAGCGCACGCTCACCGTCGTCGCGGGCACGCCGCAGACCGTGGCGCTCACGCTCGCGCCCGTGCCGCGCACGGGCCACGCGCGCGTGCAGGCGACCCAGCTCGGCGCGCGCGTCACCATCGACGGCAAGGACGTCGGACCCGCGCCCGTCGAGGCCGAGCTCCTCGCGGGCGGTCACACCGTCGACGTCACGGCGCCCGGCTTCGCACCCGATCGCCTCGAGCTCGTCGTCGCCGTCGGCCAGTCGCGCACCGTGACCGTGACGCTCGAGCCGCCACGCGCGCCCGCGTCGACGACGACAGGCCCCGCGATCTTTCACCGCTGGTGGTTCTGGGCCGCCGTGGGCGGCGTCGCCGCGGCGACGGCGGCGACGATCGTGCTCTGGCCAGCCAAGACCGAGAGCCCGCTCACGGGCAGCCTCGGCACGGCGAGCTCGGACTTCAAGTGATGCGTCGCCTCGCGTTGCTCGTCGCGCTCGTGTGCGCCGCCGGCTGCTCTTCCGAGAAGAAGCGCACGGAGCTCATCCTCGGTGTCGCGACCGATCTCATGGCGCCCACGCCGCTCACCGACGTCGAGATGCACGCCTATCGCTTGCCCGAGGGCGTCGAGGTCGGCAACCAGATCTTCATGATCTCGGGCACGCTCGACGAGGACTACGAGCTGCCGGGGACCTACGACGTGTACTCGCCCACGGGCACGGCCGACCGCATTCGCGTCGTGCTCGACGGGCACGCCGCCGGCAACAAGCTCCTCGTCGAGCGCACGGCCGTGCTCACGATGGTGCCGGGCCAGACGCTGTTCGTGCGCCTGGGCGTCGTCTCGGCCTGCGAGGGCATGAACGACTGCCCCGCGGGCGACACGTGCATCGCAGGCCGCTGCCAGTCCGAGGACATCGACACGACGCTCCTGCCCGCCTACACGGCCGGCATGGAGAAGACGGTCGCGTGCCTGGGCGCGACGACCTTCGTCGACACGTCGACGAAGCAGCCGCTGCCGCTCGTGAGCACGGCCGACGGCGGCGCGCCGTGCGGGCAGGGTACCTGCGCCGAGGGCGTGTGCCTGGCGGCGGCGCCCGGCACGTTCTCGCCCACGAAGGGGCCGCTCGCGCAGAACCGCGTCGCGTCGATGCAGATCGGCGGCAAGCTCATCACGCTCGACGATGACAAGGGCCACGTGCTGTTCGTGGGCGGGCTGGCCGTCGGCACGTCGGCGACCCTCAAGAGCGCCGAGCTCTACGATCCGACGACGCAGACGTTCTCGGCGACGGGCGACCTGACGACGCCGCGCGCGTACTACGCCGCCGCGAAGCTCAGGGACGGGCGTGTGCTCGTCGCGGGCGGCATCAACGACGCCGGCGCCGCGCTCGCGTCGGCCGAGCTCTATGATCCAGCCGCGAAGACGTTCACGGCCACGAAGGTGCCCCTGAACGTCGCTCGC
>DATAZS010000432.1:0-4711 GCA_036271915.1 Polyangia bacterium | reverse complement strand
CCTCGACGTGAAAGGCGGATGACTTGTGCCCCGAGGCTGAAACAGTCACATCCATCGGCGTATTCGGAGCGATCCACAGCTTGCTCTCCTGTGGCATCGCGCTTGGCGCCGCACTACCGAGCGCGAGCGTCGCGCCCGCCGGGGCACCGACGATCTCGACCTCGAGCAGATTTCTGCGCGCCTGAGCGCGGCTGTCTTGCAGCACCTTCTGATAGTTCAGGATCCACGCATCGTCGCGGCCCGCGAGGGCCTCGCTGAGATGCGCCTCAGCATTCAGGTAGTCGTCGACGGCGAGCTCCGCCAGACCGAGTTGCGCGGCCGTTCGAGGCGTCGGGGCGAGCTGATATGCCCTGCGAAAGTAGCCTTCGGCGCGTGCGTCCTGTCCGGCCTTGCGAAGCTCGATCCCCTCGTGAATGAGCGTCTCCGGGTCATCCGCGGCTCGGGCGGGAATGCTCGAACCACACAGGAACAGAACCAAGATGAGCTCACCACGCCACGCCGATCGCATCCCACGGACCTCGGATCCTCGTCTACCATACTTGTCGACGTCGCTCATAGATGCGCGCAGCGATTTGCGCGGCATCCGCGAAGGCGTCGCTAGACGGTCCCGAGCGCGGACAGCCCCGACGACACCTGGCCGCCCATCGCTCCGAACGTCGTGAGCGGGACGCCCACGGCTTTGAGCATCGACATGAGGACCATGCTCGTGTTCTCGGACTTGGGCGAGCGATAGTGGACGCTCGGGTAGGTGAGCGCGCCGCCCGCGCTGCCCGCGACGAGGATCGGGTAGTCGGTCAGTGAGTGGACCAAACCTTCGGCGACGCAGGAGCTTGCGAGGATCGCGCAGTTGTCGAGCAGGTTGCCCGCGCCCTCGCTCACGCCCTTCAACGTCGTGAGCAACGTCGCGAACTGCTGCATCGTGAAGACCGTCGCGGCCTGCACCGTCGGCTGATCGCCCGCCTCGTTGTGCGTGAGATCATGGTGGCCCGTCGTCGCCTGCACCTGCCAGAACACCGTGCCGTTCACGCTGCCCGTGAACATGATCGAGAACACGCGCGTCTGGTCGCACGCGAGCGCCATCGCGATGAGGCTGCTCATGGCCGTCATGCGCTCGGCGATCGCCTCATGGCTGCTCATCTCGGCGGGCAGCGCGCCCGGCGTCGCGGGCTTGCTGCACATCGCCTGCGCCGCGACTGGATCCGCCGTCGTCGCGAGGCGGTTCTCGATCGAGCGAATGTTGTCGAGGTGCTGATCGAGCCGCGCGCCGTCTGCCGTGCCCACCTTCATCTTGAGCGCCGTGAGATCACCTTGAACGGCGTCGAGCACACTCTTCTTCAACACGCGCGCGATGTCGACGGCCGGCATGACGGGCGTCGCGCCCGGCGCCATGAAGTCGGCGCCGAAGATGCGGTTGAACACCGCCGTCGGGCTGTACTCGGGCGGGTTCGCGCTGTCGGGGCCGTTGTGCGAGAGGTAGTGCAGCGTCGTGCCCTCGACCGTGTCGAGGCGCTGCGACACGCCGACCTCGAGCGAGCGGAAGCGCGTCGTCTTGCCGATGACGGCCGCGGCGACCTGGTCGATGCTGGGCGCGCTGAATGTCGACGCGTACGCGGAGTTCGGGTGCGGCTCGGAGATCATGGGCGCGCCCGACAGGATGCCGACCGCGCCCGCGTGGTGGCCACGCTCATTGCCCGTCTGCACGGACATGCCCGAGACGACATTGACGTAGTCCTTCACCGCCATGAGCGGCGCGAGCGACGGACTGGGCGTCCACGCCGTGCCCGTGTTCGTGGGTGTCCACTTGTCGAGGCGCACGCCGTTGCCCCAAAAGAAAACGCCGAGGCGCTTCGGGATCGCCGTGCCCTGCGCGTACGCCGTGCCGTTCGCGTTGAACATCGCCTCGAGCGGCGGCAAGCCGACGCCGACGGCGACGCCGCCCACGAGCCCGCGCAGGATCGTGCGCCTCTTGATGAACGTCTGGCGGCTCTTCATTGCGGCACCCCCGCGTAGCGG
Source organism: Polyangia bacterium (assembly GCA_036271915.1). Lineage (GTDB taxonomy): Bacteria > Myxococcota_A > Polyangia > Fen-1088 > Fen-1088 > DASZFV01. Next base: position 2,698 of record DATAZS010000432.1, on the reverse strand, counting down.
AAGCTCGCGCTCGCGACGACGCCGAGGAGCAACGAGCGGAACTGGTAACCGTTGGACGCGAGCTGCGCCGCGAGCGCGTCGACGACCGGCTGCTCACCCGTCGTCTCGATGTGCGCCATCATGTAGCGGAGCACGTCGCGCGTGAGGCACGACCCGATGTCGGGGTGATTTTTCAGCGCGGCGCCGACGCCGCGCGCGTCGGTGTACGCGACGCCGTCGAGGTTGCCGCTCGCGTCGATGGGCAGGCCGACCTCCATCGTGCGGTAGGCGCCGATGCCGTCGAAGTTCTCGAGGCCGAGGCCCACGGGATCCATGACCTGGTGGCAGGCCGCGCATGACGAGCCCGCCATGCGGTGCTGCTCGAGCTTCTGGCGCGTCGTGCGCTGCGTGGCGCCGGGCGCGTCGACGGGGAACATCGTGTTGACGTCGGGCGGCGCCGACGGCACGGCCTGGCACAGCAGCACCTCGCGCACGAACTTGCCCCGCCGCGTGGGCGAGCCCGTGTCGGCGTGCGACGCCATCGCGAGGAAGCTCGCCTGCCCGAGGAAGCCCGCGCGCGGCCCCGACGCCGGCAGCGCGACGCGCACGTAGTCGGAGCCCGTGACGGCCGGCAGTCCATACAGCTTCGCGAGCTCCGGGTTCACGTAGGTCGTCGTCGTGTCGAAGAGCGTGCGGTAGTCCACGCCCGCGCCGAAGGCGATGTCGTCGAGCACGCGCAGCGTCTCGCCGCGCATCGACGCGCCCAGCGTCGCGCTCATCTCGGGGAAGAACGTCGGCGACTCGGGCAGGCTGTCGAGGTTCGACAGCTCGAACAGCTCCGAGAAGAAGTTCGACATCGCGTCGTGCGCGCGCGGCGATGCGAGCAGGCGCTGCGCCTCGGCGGCGAGGCCAGCCGTCGTCGCGAGCTTGCCCGCCTTCGCGGCGTCGAGCAGCGTGTCGTCGGGCGTCGAGTTCGTCACGAGGAACGCGAGGCGGCTCGCGAGCTCGTAGCCCGAGAAGATGCGCCGCGCGGGCACGGCCGGATCGGGCGTGCCCAGCTCTTCGCGGTAAAGGAAGTGCGGCGAGTCGAGCAAGCCCGCGAGCCCGTACTCGAGGCCGCCCCAGAAATCGCCGAGCATGCCGGCCGCCGTCGTCGCGATCGTCGCGTACTCGGACACCTCGGCCGTCGTCAGATCGCGGCGCCACGCGCGCCGGCCGAACGCCGTGAGGAACGCGCTCGCGCACGCGCTGTCGGTCGTGCCCGCGGGCGCGCAGCCGACGAGCGTCGCGCGCGTCGCCGTGTTCGACAGCGCCTGGTGCGCGAGATCGAACGCCGCCGTGTCGAACTGCTCGGTCGCCGTCGCCGACAGCGACACGCGCGCCGCGCCGATCGACGCGAAGCCGTCGAGCGCCGTGTCCGGCTCGAGCGCGCCGTTGATCGTGACGCCCGACCCGAGCAGATCGGCGATGCTGTTTCGGTACTGCGCGACCGTGAGGCGCCGCAGCGTCGAGGGCCCCGGTTGAAAGACGGTCGCGTTGGGCGTGCCCGTCCCGAGCAGCCCGTTGGGATCGCCTCCCTGGGGAACGACGGGCGTCGCGACGCCGCCATCGACGACGGGTCCACCGCCCCCCGGGGCGGCGCCGGAGATTCCTCCTCCGCTGATCTTGCCGCGCGCGCACGCGAGCGTCGCGCACGCGAGCAACGTCATGGTCAGTCGGTTCGGGCGGTCGGTCACGCGACACCTCCCACGCTCAGGGTCCGGAAAACGCTCCCCCAGAGATCCCCGCTCCACGTGCGCGCCAGCCGTCCGCCTCACGGATCGGTCAGGCCGAAGGAGCATGCTATCAAAGTTCCTTCGGCCTCCGAATATTGATCACCCGGCGAGCAGAAAAATGCGCCAGGGACCCATTTAGGTAGGTGTCGCGCCTACGCGCGGCGGCGACGACGCGCGAGCAAGCCGGCGACGATCAAAAGGCCGCCCGCAGAGAGCGAGCCGCCGCCGGCAATCGGCGCGACCGCGCAGCCGCCCGAGCTCTTGCTACCGCCCGTGCCGGCGCCGGCAGTCCCGGTGCCCGTACCGATCGCACCCGCCGTGCCCGTCGCGCCTGCGCCGCCCGACGATCCTGCGCTGCCCGTCGTCGTCGTGGCGCCCGCGCTGCCACCGTTCGCACCCGCGCTGCCACCGCCCATGTCGCCGGCGGTGCCCGCGCCCGCCGAGCCGCCGGTCGCGCCTGCCGAGCCGGTCGTCGACGCATCGGGAGCTCCGCCGGCATCGGTGCCCGTCGCGCCCGCGCCACCGTCGCTCGCCCCCGCGCCCATCAGATCGAACTGCACGTAGTCGAGGTTGAGGTGCTTCGACGTCGACTGCAGCTTGATGACCTGCGTGCCGGCGGGCAGCGTCACCATCAGGAAGTTCGGGTACGGCTTCCAGAAGTGGAAGCTCGCCTTGTCCTGGTAGTCGGGGAAGGTCGACGTCCACGTCCCGACCTTCGTGCCGTTCGTGTAGACATCGAGGCCCATGGCGCCGTCACCGCCCTCGCCGCCGGGCGGGCCATTGCCCGACGACCACGTCGTGCTGAGCATGTACGTGCCCGCGGCCTGCACGTTCACCGTGAAGTTGAAGTAGTCGTTCACCTGAACGGCGCCGATGTAGAAGTCGCTCGTCGTGGGCGTGGGGTACGTCGTGCCTTCGAGCGTCGCGGCCGCCATGTACCAGAC
>DATAZS010000431.1:0-7208 GCA_036271915.1 Polyangia bacterium | reverse complement strand
CGTCGACGCCGCCGCGTCGTGCAGCACCTGCAAGCTGAAGGTTCAGTACGAGTGCCGCCAGAACGGTCCGAGCGTCGCCATGATCGAATATTCGATCAAGGTGGTGAACACGGGCACGACGGCGATCCCGCTCAGCGACGTCAGTGTTCGCTACTGGTACACGATCGACGGCACGGGCGGCCAGGCGGGCAGCTGCAACAGCACGGACCACCCGTGCACGGTCACGTTCCAGAGCAACACGCCCGCGAAGACGAAGGCCGACGAGCTCGGCGTGATCTCGTTCAGCGGTGGCATGCTCGCGCCGGGCGCCGACACGGGCGAGGTCCAGATCGAGATCTTCGCGACGGGCATGTATACGCAGACGAACGACTATTCGTTCACGAACTCGGGCGCGAACTTCCTCGACGAGACGAACGTCACGGGCTACATCGCAGGCAAGCTCGTCTGGGGCACGGCGCCCTGATTCAGCCGAGCGTGCGCGCGATGATGAGCTGCTGGATCTCGCTCGCGCCCTCGTAGATCCGCAGCGCGCGCACTTCGCGGTACAGGCGCTCGACGACGACGCCGCGCACGACGCCCAGGCCACCGTGCAGCTGCACGCACGCGTCGACGATGCGCCCCGCCGCCTCGGTCGCGAACAGCTTCGCCATCGAAGCGGGCCCGTCGAGCCGAGCGTCGGCCGCGCTCGTCTCGCGCAGCCACGCCGCGCGGTAGACGAGCAGGCGCGCCGCCTCGAGATCCGTCGCGAGCGCGGCGAGCTTCATGCGCACGCTCTCGTGCTCGCCGAGCGTGACGCCGCCGCGGCGCCGCTCACGCACGAGCGCGCGCGTCTCCTCGAGCGCGCGCGTCGCCATCCCGCACGCCGCCGCGCCCACGGTGGGCCGCATGAGCTCGAGCGTGCGCAACGCGAGCGCGACACCATCTCCCTCGGCGCCGAGGCGCGCCTCGATCGGCACGCGCACGCCGTCGAGCCGCACCGTCGCGAGCTCATGCTCACCGAGGTTCGGTGTCGCCGCGATCGAGACGCCCGGTGCTTCCCGCGGCACGACGAACGCCGTGACGGCGCGCTTGTCGCCGATGGCGCCCGTTCGCGCGAACACGACGAAGGTCGTCGCCGTGAGCGCGCCCGAGATGAGGGCCTTTTCGCCGTCGATTCGATAGTCGGCCGCCTCGCGCGTCGCCATCGTCGCGAGCGCGGCGACGTCCGAGCCCGACGCGCGCTCGGTGAGGGCGAACGCGCCCAGCGCGCGCCCGGCCGCGAGCGCCGGCAGCAGGTGGCCGCGCTGCGCGACCGTCCCCGCCCACGCGATGGGCAACGCCGCGAGCGTCTGCACGGCGAGCGCGGCGTCGGCGTCGGCCGCGACGCCCGCGAGCGCCTCGCGCGCGACGACGAGACCGAGCGGTGACGCGCTCTCCGCGGCGCCGCCGTACTCCGACGGAACGCCCAGCTTGAAGATCCCCGCCGCGGCGAGCGCCCGCGCGGCGTCACCCGGCGCGCGCTCCGCCGGCAATTGCGCCGCGAGCTCGCCGACCTTCTCGCGCAGCCGATCGTGTCGTTCGTCGGTGAACGGACGCACGCTCAGCCCTGTCCGAGCCGCCGCGCCGTCGTTCGGAACGCCTCGGTCTGCAGACACGCCGCCTGCGCCTGCGCCTCGGCCTCGATCGCGGCGGCGAGGTCCAGGTGCTGCTCGCGGTTGAGCATGCGCTTCGTGACGGCGTGCGCGTCGGTCGGACCCGCCGCGAGCTTCGCCGCGAGCACGCGCGCCGTCGTCGCGAGCTCGGCGTGCGGCACGAAGTAGTTGATGAGGCCGAACCGATTCGCGACCTCTCCGTCGATGACGTGCCCGAGCATGAGCAGCTCGGTCGCGCGCGCGAGGCCCACCATGCGCGGCAGCAACCAGGCGGCGCCCATGTCGGCGCCCGACAGGCCGAGCTTCGCGAACACGAAGCCGAAGCGCGCGCGCTCGGAGGCGACGCGGAAGTCGGCGGCGAGCGCCAGCACGGCACCCGCGCCCACGGCGGCGCCGCCAACGGCCGCGACGACGGGCTTCTCGAGCTCGCGCATCGCGAGCACGGCGTCACCCGCGAGGCGCGTGAAGGCCAGGATCTCGTCGCCGCTCATCTCGGCGAGGGCGGCGACGATCTTCTTCCGATCGCCGCCCGAGGAGAACCCGTCGCCCGCGCCCGTGAGCACGACGGCGCGCACGCCCGGCTCACGCGCGAAGCCGCGGAAGGTGTCTCGCAGCAGGCCGTAGCCCTCGAACGTGAGCGCGTTCATCGTCGTGGGCCGGTTGAACGTCACGGTCGCGACGCCGTCGCCGCCCCGATCGACGAGCAGCTCGGCCGTCACGGCAGCACCGCGAGCGCCGAGATCTCGACGACGGCGCCCGGGTCGATGAGGCCCGCGACCTCGACGAGCGTGAGCGCCGGATAGCGGCGCCCCACGCGGCGCCGCCAGACCTCGCCCAGCTCGGGGCGCGCCGCGAGGTAGGCCGTACGGTCGAGCACGTAGATTGTCATGGCGACCACATCATCCATCCGTCCGCCTGCGGCGCCTACCACTTCCGCGACGTTGCCGAGCGCCCGGTCGACCTGGCCCACGAGGTCGCTCGCGACGAGGTGACCATCGCCGTCGGCGCCGATCTGCCCGGCGACGGCCAGCACGCGCCCCGTCGCGAGGACGCCGTGCGCGTAGCCGCTCGGGCGCGTCCACCCCTTGGGTTGAATCAGCTCGGACATGCCCCGGGACCGTACCTGCAAATTCCCGCTTTGTGATCGCCTTCTGATTGCGACCATAAACACCTGATTTAATAGGTGTTTATTTGTTGAAATTAGCACTCTCGGTAGTCGCTTGACAGGCCGTGGGCCGTGTTTATGCTCGCGCCGGACCCGATTCACGAAGGACCCTGATGCCCATCTACGAATACGCCTGCGGCGCTTGCGGTCACCGCTTCGAAGAGTGGCAGAAGATGTCGGACCCGCCCGTCCGCACCTGCCCCAAGTGCAAGGCCAAGAAGGTCGAGAAGCTCATCAGCCAGACCAGCTTCACGCTGAAGGGCGGCGGCTGGTACTCGGACCTCTACGCCGGGCCCAAGCCGGGCGCGTCGTCGTCCTCCTCGAGCGACTCGAGCAGCAGCTCGTCTTCGGAGTCGACCTCCTCGAAGGAGTCGTCGTCGATGAAGTCAGACAAGTCAGACAAGTCAGAGACGAAGCCGGCGACCCCCGCCAAGAAATCCAAGAAAACCGGCGCCGCCTGAGCGCCGACGTAGACGACCCGAACGGACAAGGAGAACGAGCGATGAAGATCAAGCCACTGTACGACCGGATTCTGGTGAAGCGCCTCGAGGAGCAGTCGAAGACCGCGGGCGGCCTTTACATCCCCGACTCGGCGAAAGAGAAGCCGCTCGAGGCGCTCGTCGTCGCCGTGGGCGCCGGCAAAGTTCAGGAGAACGGCTCGCTGCGCAAGCTCGAGGTCAAGGCCGGCGACAAGGTCCTCTTCTCGAAGTACTCGGGCAGCGACATCAAGATCGACGGCACCGAGCACCTCATTCTGCGCGAGGACGACGTCCTCGCGGTCCTCGAATAGTTCACGACTTCCGAACGGAGACTTTCAAATGGCAGCCAAAGAGATCGTTTTTGCACAGCACGCCCGCCAGAGCATCGCGAGCGGGCTCAACCTCCTCGCCAACACCGTCAAGGTGACGCTCGGGCCGCGCGGCCGCAACGTCATCATCGAGAAGTCGTGGGGCTCGCCCACGGTCACCAAGGACGGCGTCACCGTCGCCAAGGAGATCGAGCTCGAGGACAAGCTCGCCAACATGGGCGCGCAGATGGTGAAGGAGGTCGCCTCGAAGACCTCTGACATCGCGGGCGACGGCACGACGACGGCAACCGTCCTCGCGCAGGCGATCTACACCGAGGGCTCAAAGCTCGTCGCCGCGGGCCACAACCCGATGGACATCAAGCGCGGCGTCGACGCCGCCGTCGCGAAGATCGTCGCGAACCTCAAGGAGCAGGCCAAGCCCACGAAGGGCAAGGTCGAGATCGCCCAGGTCGGGACCATCTCTGCTAACGGTGACACGCTCATCGGCGACATCCTGGCCGAGGCCATGGAGAAGGTCGGCAAGGAGGGCGTCATCACCGTCGAAGAGGCGCGCTCGATGGAGACGACGCTCGACGTCGTCGAGGGCATGCAGTTCGACCGCGGCTACCTCTCGCCGTACTTCGTGACGGACGCGGAGCGCATGGAAGCCGTCCTCGAGGACGCGTACGTCCTCATCCACGAGAAGAAGCTCTCGAACATGAAGGACCTCCTTCCCGTTCTCGAGCAGGTCGCGAAGTCGGGCAAGCCCTTCATCATCATCGCCGAGGACATCGACGGTGAGGCCCTCGCGACGCTCGTCGTCAACAAGCTGCGTGGCACGCTGCACGTCTGCGCCGTCAAGGCGCCGGGCTTCGGCGATCGTCGCAAAGAGATGCTCAAGGACATCGCGATCCTCACGGGCGGCCAGGCCGTCACCGAGGATCTCGGCGTCAAGCTCGAGAGCCTCACGCTCAAGGAGCTGGGCCGCGCGAAGCGCATCACCGTCGACAAGGACAACACGACGATCGTCGAGGGCGCGGGCAAGAAGGCCGAGATCGAGGGCCGCGTGAAGCAGATCCGCGCGCAGATCGAGGACACGTCGTCCGACTACGATCGCGAGAAGCTCCAGGAGCGCCTCGCGAAGCTCGTGGGCGGCGTCGCCGTCGTCAAGGTCGGCGCGGCCACCGAGTCCGAGATGAAGGAGAAGAAGGCCCGCGTCGAGGACGCGCTCCACGCCACGCGCGCGGCCGTCGAAGAGGGCATCGTCCCCGGCGGCGGCGTCGCGCTCATCCGCGCGCTGTCGGCGCTCGACGGGCTGAAGTTCAACGACGATCGCCAGTACGGGATCAACATCATCCGCCGCGCCTGCGAGGAGCCGCTTCGTCAGATCGCGGCCAACGCGGGCGTCGACGGCTCGATCGTCATCGAGAAGATCAAGGGCGGCAAAGGCGCCTTCGGCTTCAACGCGGCGACCGAGCAGTACGAGGACCTGGTCAAGGCTGGCGTCATCGACCCGACGAAGGTCGTGCGCGCGGCGCTGCAGAACGCGGCCTCGGTGGCCTCGCTCATGCTGACGACCGAGGCGCTCATCGCCGAGCGCCCGAAGAAGAAGAGCGCGGCTCCTGCCGGCGGCGGCCACGGTGGCGGCGGCGGCATGGGCGGCGGCGACGACGACTTCTAGTTAGACGGGGTCCGGCTCGCTGCCGCTCGCGAACCCCGGGCCCCCTGGCTTCGCGCGGCTTGGTCGCGCGAAGCTCGCGCGCTTCAAAGAGAGGCCACGTCGAAAGGCGTGGCCTCTTTTTCTTTTGCGAGCAGACGGACGGGTGGGGCGGGTCGTCAGGGCATCGCGTTCGCGACTTTGGAGAAGGCGTTGTTGACCTTCTTCCCTAGCAGGAACACGACGACGATGATGAGACCGGCGATGGCGGCAACGATGAGGCCGTACTCGACGGCCGTCGCGCCGCTCTCGTCCTTCAGCAGGGCTTTGGCGTTCGCGAGCATCTTGCTATGGACATCGGGCTACGCCGGAATTTTCTTGAATGACTGGAAACACCGACGGGGCGCCCTGTACGTCGCGAAACCACCTTCGACGCCCTGTGGGCGCTTGATCAAATGTCGAGCGCGCGCAGATCGAGGCGGTCGGACCCCGACTGCGAGTGAATGACGGGCGGGCACCAGAAGTAGCCGCCCGTGACGGCGCGCGAGAACGACAGCAGCGCGTCGGCGATGCCGTCCTCGAGGCCCGCCATGCGGCGCAGGATGCGCTCGAACGGATCGAGGCTCGCCGCGTAGGCCACGAAGTACAGGCCCAGCTCGCGCACGTCGCCCCACGGCATCGAGCGCCGCAGCAGGAACGCCTGCGGGTCGTAGCTCTCCTGCGCCGTTCGTTTCACGTGCGCCGACAGCGGCGCGCTCGCGAGCTCCTCGTTCGAGTCGAGATCGCGGCCGATGACGTCATTGCGCGCCGTCTGCGAGAGGCGCTCGAAGCCTCCGATGTCGTGGATCCAACGCTGCGTCGCGACGAACGTGCCGCCCGCGCCGCCCGCGCCGAACGCGACCTCGATCGCGCGCTCGCCCTTCGGGTTCTCGGTGCCGTCCTCGAACCCCGTCAGATCGCGGCCGCCGCCATACACGAAAGAAGGCAGATCCTCGTCGAGGCGAACGGAGTCGCCCAGGCTCGCGACGGCACGCCGCGCGCGGTGCAAGATCTCCCCGGGATCGGCGCCGCCAACGAACATCCACACGGCGCCCTGCGTGGACGGAAACACGCCGCCCGGTCCGCGCAGATCGGGGAACGCGCGCAGCCCGTCGACCTGCGCGCCGAGCGCCCGCACGAGCGGCGCGCCGACGCCGACGATGATCCCGTCGCCGACGGCGAGCTTGCCGAGGCGCGCCGCGACGTCACGCGGCTGCGCGTCGCGCGTGAGCCCGAGCGTGATGAAACGTCCCGCCGCCGTGGGCGGCGCGAGGATCGCGGGTTGCCAGTTGGGCATGGCGCGGATACTAACGTGAGTGAGATGGAGTCGGCGCCCCGTTCACCAGGGCAGCTCTTCTCCGGAGGCGTGCCAGAAGCGTCCGCTATCGTCTGGCGCAAGGCGCTCGACGAGCTTCGTGATGCGCGCGATGGCGTCGGCGATCTCCTCGGACGCGCCTTCGCCGCCCATCTCCGTCTTCACCCATCCGGGATGCAGCGCGACGGCGATGCCGCCGAAGGCCTTCACCTCGTGCGCGATGTTGCGCGTCGCCATGTTGAGGGCGGCCTTCGACATGCGATAGGCGTAGCCGCGGCCGCTGCCGTTGTCGCCGATCGAGCCCATGCGCGAGGTCATGTTGATGACCTTGCCGCGCGCGGCGCGGAGGTTGGAGAGCAGGGCGCGCGTGACACGGATCGCGCCCAGGGCGTTCGTGTCGAAGCAGCGCAGGGCCTCTTCGGCGTCGAACGTGGCGAGCGTCGTGTTCCAGCTGCCGGCGATGCCCGCGTTGTTGACGAGGAGGTCGATGGGCGCGTCGCCGACGGCTGCGGCGAAGGCGCGAACTTGATCGTCGTCGCACACGTCGACCGCCTGGACGTGCGCGCCCGCCTTCTTCGCGAGCGCTTGCAGCTCGCGCGCGTCGCCCGGCTCGC
>DATAZS010000430.1:0-14871 GCA_036271915.1 Polyangia bacterium | reverse complement strand
CGTGTAGAAGACGCCGCGCGCCTCGTCGACGGCGTAGCCCTCGGGCGCGCCGGGCAGCTTGATCGTCGCCGACGGTCGCAGCGTGTTGCTGCCGTTGCCGCCGTGGGGCGTGCGCACGATCGCGATCGATCGGTCGCTGGGCGTCGTGACCCAAAGCTCGTGCGTGCGCCTGACATACTGGATGCCGTCGGGCATCGCAGCGAGCCCAGCAGAACTGCCTGGTCGCAGGGTTTTGGCGTTGTACGAGCGCAGCCGCTGGTCCGCGCGATCGCCGATCCAAACGATACCGTCGGCGACCGTCGCAGAGCTCGGACCCATGCGTGGGCGATCCGGGCGCCGTGCTGGCGCGGTCGGGAGGCCCACGATCATTGAAACCGTCCCCGTCGCGGCGTCGACGACGTCGACGTTGCCCGTGTTGCCCGCGGGCACCCAGACGCGATCCGTGGCCGCGTCATACGCGAGGTAGTCCATGCCGACGGGGGGACCGCCCGGCAACGAGACGGCCGCCGCGAGCAAAGCGGTCACGAACGAGGCGCTGGGGGCGATCATGCCGCGCATCGTAACGCCGGGGCCCGTCAGGTTCGATATGCTTCGGGCGTGACCGTGCCCAAGCAGCTCGTGGCTGTCGCGCTCGCGTCGGCGCTTTGGGGCGGCGCCGCCCGCGCGACCGACGGCGCGACGACGTGCCGCGCGCTGCAGTTCTCGTTCACGTCCGACTGTCTGCGCGCGCCCGGCGACGCGGCGTGCGCGTGGCACGCCGACAAGCCCGATCTCGGACCGCAGATCGCCGTGTGGGTCGAGAGCGCCGATCGCGCGCGCTTCGTCGACACGCTCATGGTGACGAACGCGACGGCGCTCTATGGCATCGGGAACCGGCCCGGCCTGCCGAACCTGCGCTCGGGTCCGAAGTTTCCCTATGGGCGACGGCCCATGGTGCTGCCCGTGTGGGCGCACGCGCGCGGCAAGACGTACCCGCTCGTCGTCATGCAGGACGGGCAAGAAGGGCTGCTCACGTATCACGAAGGTGACTCGTCGCCCGAGCCGCACTTCTGCTGCCCGATGCTGCCCGACCAAGAGGTCGACGCCATCACGTGCCCGAGCGCCGCGTTTCGCAGCGACAAGGGTCGCCTCGACGCGACGCAGACGTCGGTGTACCCGCCGCGCGGTGATCTGTTCGACCTCGGGACGACGTGCCCCGTGCTCGTCAATCACCCGGAAGGCTCGTGCAACGTCGGCGACTCGCGCCAGTACGCGTTCCTCGACGACGTCGACACGATCTCCGCGGCGACGCCGCCCTTCGGCGTCGCGACGCAGGGCACGTGGACCATCCCCGATGATCTCGCGCTCGGCGACTACGCGCTCATGGTCGAGGTCAGCAAGGAGTTCGACACCAACGCGACGTACGCCGCGACGAACGCGCCCAGCCTCGACTACGACACGTTCGGCACCGTGGGAAACCTGGGACAGCCATCGGTCGTCTACCGCGTGCCGTTCAGCGTCGGCGCCACGGGCGTCGCGGGCGGCGGCGCGGCGGCCGCGATGTTCGGCTACGGCGACGTCACGGGCGCGACGGGCGCGATCGCGCCGCCCGACGTGACGATCACGTCGGCGCCCGGCAGCGGCGAGGGACGCCTCGCGACGACGACGGGCGCCGACGGCGCGGGTCGCGTGCACGTCTCGTTCGCGTCGTGCGCGCCCGTCGACTGCGCGACCGAGGGCGCGCCGCCCACGGTGCCGATCTCGGTGGGCGGGCTCGCGCCCACGGACGCGTCCGTCCAGATCGAGCAGGTCGGCGATGGTCAGCCGGGAGAAGACCACGCGCCCGTGATGTCGTACGAGATCCGCGTCGCGCCGCTCGCGCGTGACGGCGCGGTCGACATCACGCCCGAGGACTTCGTGTCGTGGGCCGCCGAGTCGTCGCCGACGCCCGCCGCGCCCGGCACGCTGAGCGACGTCACGCTCGCGGGCCTCACGCCGTCGACGGCCTACGGCGTGGGCGTCGTCGCGCACGGCAGCTGCGGCAGCTCGAGCGTGACCTTCGCGCGCTTCACGACGCCCGGGGCGCCCGCGCAGGACAGCCACCTGAGCGGCTGCTTCATCGCGACGGCGGCGTTCGGCTCCGACGTCGCGCCCGAGGTCGCCGCGCTCCGACGCGTGCGCGACGCCGCCGTCGCCGCGAGCGGCTTCGCGCGCCTCGCCGCCGAGCTGTACTACGCCGCCGCGCCCGCCGCCGCGCGCGTGCTGCGCGACACCGACGTGGGGCGCGCGGCCGTGCGCGCGCCGCTCAGGCCGCTCGCGCGCGTGGGCGCGGCCGTCGCGCGCCGCCTGTGATCAATTGCAGCCGATCTGCTTGTCGTTGATCGCGATGTCGTCGAGCCACAGGTCGCCGGCGGCGCCCGCGGCGAAGCGCTCGAAGCCGACGCGGAACAGGCTGATCGTCGGCTCGGTCCACGTCTCGGAGATGGGGAGCATCGTGCCGTCGAGGTAGACGTCGAGCGAGCTCGGCGTGATGTGCCACTCGTAGCAGCCCCACTTGCCCTGATCGGGCGCGACGTTCGAGCCCTTGCCCATGTCGTCGGAGCGGCGGTTCGTCGCGATGTGGCCGCCGATGACGTTGACGATGCGGACCTGCTCGCTGGCGTTCGCCGCCGTCTTGCCGTCGACGGCGGCATTGACGATGTGCACGCCGGCGACGTCGAGCATGTACCAGATGTAAACGCGGCCCCAGAACGACGCGCCCGTCTTCGCGAGCGTCTCCATCTCCGTGAGGTAGCCGCGCACGCCCGACATTGCCGACGTCTTGACGTGCAGCGAGGTCGAGTCGCCGTGGCCTTTATTCGTGACCGTCTCGATGACGGTGCCGAGCTTGTCGACGTCGATCAGCCACGGGCTGCCGGTCGCGCCGGGCGCCACGCCCGAGAACGTCTCGCACAGCGTGTAGGGGCAGCCGCTCGAGGCTCCGTCGCTCGCGTCGGTCTGCGCGTCCGTGCCCGCGTCGACCGTCGCGCCCGCGCTGCCGGTCGCACCGGCGACTGATCCACCGCTGCCGCCGCTGCCGGCCGCGGCGCCCGCCGTGCCGAGCTGACCCGCGGTGCCACCGCCGGCCGTGCCGTTCGCGCCCGCCGTCTGGCCGTCTGCGCCCGCCGTGCCCGCGCCCGCCGCGCCGCTGCCGGCCGATCCGCTCGCGCCGGCCGAGCCGGTCATCGCGGGATGATTTTCAGTCTGCGAGCACGCGGCCAGCAGACAAACCAGGACTCCAGGGATCAGAAGAGAACGCGCCATGGGCGTATTGACGCTCGAGCGCGCGTTGGCAGGCAGCAGCTCTATTCCTCGTCGTTGAGAACGTGGGCGACGCGGCCCATGAGGCGGTGCCCCATGACGTGGGGCGGCGACGCGGCGCGCTTGCCCATGAGGCGCGGGGCCGTGTCGCGCGGCGGTTGGGGCTCACCCATGAGGGGCGGCGGCGGCGGCGCGCCCATCGTCGTAGTTTGCCGGATCGGCGCGCACCCGCCGCCGAGCGCGCGCAGCCCGAAACGCATGGCGCACAGCTGCGCGAACCCGACGACGACCAGCATCGCGACGAAGGCGAGCACGCCGCGCCGACGGGCCGCGCGCAGGCGCGTCCAGCAGTCGGCCGTCACGACCGTGCCGTCGTCGCGCCGCAAGATACGCAGGCAGACGCGGCCCTCGCGCGCCTCGATGAGGCGCCGCGCGGCGCCGCGATCGAGCGCCTCGACGTTGTAGACGTTTTGCCGACACTGGCCGCAGAACCGCACCCGATCGTCGCCGCGCATGCCGTCCCACGACACCGTGCACGGCGACGCGATGACGACCTCGTCCACGACGTCGAGCCGCCCACGCCCATCCGCTGCGTTCTTCATGCGCCCACAGACGCACGTTGGTCGCCCGCGGATCTAAATTAGATGATGCCCGTCGCGGCCGGGTTCAGGGCTTGCGGGCCGCTGAAGCCGAACAGCGGTTGGGTCAGGGGCATGCCCATTTTCTGCGCGACGATCGTGAGCAGTGTCGAGTGCGCCATGTTGGAGATCCCCGGGTGCATGCCGCCGCTGTACGCGGGCACCTGGCCCGTGAAGTTGATGGCCTGGCCCAGCTTGAAGCCGAGCGCGCCGCCGCCCGCGAAGACGTAGGGGATGCGGTCGGTCTTGTGCGGCGCGCCGTCGCCCAGCTCCGAGCAGTGCATGAGGATCGTGTTGTCGAACAGCGTGCCCGTGACGTCGGGCGTGGCCTTCAGCATGCCGATGAACGTCGCGAGCTTCTGCGCGTACCACACGCGGTAGTTCTCCCAAGCTGTCAGCTTGGCGTCCATCTGCGCGGGCGTCGCGTTGCCCGTGAGCTGGCCCGGCGGCGCGTTGAAGTGGGACGCGTCGTGCACGCCGAAGATGCCGAGGTCCTCGATGGGGTTGTGCGCGTTCGTGTGCTCGAACAGCAGCGTGACGACGCGCGAGCGCCCGCACGCGAGCGTGAGGCGCGCGATCTCCATCTGCAGCTCGGCGACGACCTCTTTGTTGTTGGTCTGGTTGTAGCTGGCCTGGTTCGGATCGCTCACCTCCGGGACCGTGAAGCCCGTCGGATTGAACATCGAGGTGTCGCACGTCGACATCATTCCGCCCGGGGTCGTGAGGCGCCGCTCGAGATCGCGCAGCGACGTCGTGTACGCGTCGACCTTCGCCTTCTCCGAGCCGGGCAGGGCGCTCGCGAGCGCCGTGATGTCGGCCGTCGCGTTGTCGAGGATGCTCTTCTGCTGCGCGGCCAGCATCGCGAGCTGCGCCATGTTCGCGTTCGGCGAGCTCGTGCCCGCGCCGAACAGGCGCGTGAACGCCGCGAGCGGGTTGTCCTCGGCGAAGACCTCCTGGGCCAGCGACACGCGCGTGAAGTGCGGGTGGGGCACCGTCGGCGTGCCGCCCTTGCTGATGCGCGACTGAATGCCGAGCTGCACCGACGAGAACGGCGACGGATCCTTGCTGCTGACCATGTAGTCGCCCAGCTGCAGGTCGAGCGTCTTGACGTCGCGATCGTCGCCCGCGAGCATCTGCTGCGACCCGCCCTGGTGGTCGGTCAGCGGGTACATCGAGACGCCGTCCATGAAGATGCACTCGCTCTGATATGGCTGGAGCGGGGCCGAGAGGCGCGGCAGCGTGAACGTCGCGCCGGTCTGGGTCGGGTGCCACAGCGGCGGCTCGAGCCCGCACGGCGTGTAGAAGAAGACGACCTTGGGCACGGCGCCCGCCGCGGCGCGGCCGCGGTGCATGCGGAACATCTGCGCGAACGGCGCCGCGAGCGCCGTCGCCGCGAGGCCCTTGAGGATGCCGCGTCTTTGCAATGGGGCTGACAGCGGTCTCATCTGGCGATGACCTCCGCGGAGCGGCGCAGGACGAACGAGTCTTGGAGCGCGACCTGAACGAACAGCTCGGGCAGGTCGAGGTTCTGCGCGACGAAAGCCTGCGTGAGCTTGTCGACGGCGCCTTCGTCGACGCCCGCCGCCGCGAAGCCGCGCGCGTAGCGGTGATAGTTCTTCGCGAAGCAGGCGCGCGCGTCGCTGCTCGACGCCAGGATCGCCGAGAGCTGGCGCGGACCGTCGAAGGCGTACGCCATGCCCGTCTTCGGATCGTTGAAGCCGTTGAGCACGCCCGTCGTGTCGACCTTCTCGCCGTTGTCGGTGGCGCGCTCGACGCCGTCGCCGCCGAAGTCCTCGAGGCCGAAGCCGATGGGGTTCATGAGGCTGTGGCAGGTCACGCAGACGCCCGAGCCCGTGAGCGCCTCGATTTGTTCGCGCGCCGTGACGCCCGGCGTGCCCGGCGAGAACGCCGTGTTGACGTTGGGCGGTGGAGGCGGAACGTCGGAGCACAAGATGTTGGCGCGGATCATGTGGCCGCGCTGCGTGGGCGACGACTCGTTCGTGCGCGCGTGGCCGACGAGGAACATGCCGAGCGTCAACAGACCGCCGCGCGCCGCGCCCGCTGGCAGCATCACCTTCTGCGCCGTCGTTGAGCCCGGAGGAGTGAGGCCGTAGTACTTCGCGAGCAGATCGTTGACGTAGACGTAGTTCGCCGAGAACAGCTCGTCGAACTTCTTCGTCGAGTCGAACACGACGTTGGCGACGAACGCATCCTCCTCGGCGCGCATGGCGTCGACGAGCGCGTCCGTGCCGCCCGGCTGCGAGAAGAAGTCCGGGTACGTGCCCATGTCCTTCGTCGTGTCGTAGGCGCGCGGCGAGTCCATCCATTCGTAGAAGAAGCTCGCGACGCGCGCGCGTCCGCGCGGATCGGCGAGCAGCCGCCGCGCCTGGGTCTCGATCTCGCTCTTGTTCGCGAGCGCGCCGCTCTGCGCGGCGGCGAACAGCGCGGCGTCCGGCATCGTGCCCCAGTACGTGTACGCCAGCGCCGTCGCCGTCTCATACGGCGTGAGCTTGAACGTCCCGTTGCCCAGGTCGGCGCCGAGCTCGCTGCGGAACAGGAAGTAGGGCGACACGAGCATGCTCTTGACGACGAGCCCGACGCCCGTCTTGAAGTCGCCGCCCGTGAGGGGGGCGGCGAAGAGGGCGGCGTAGCGCGCGTGCTCGTCGGCCGTGAGCGGACGACGGAAGGCGCGCAGACCGAACTGGTCGACGAACGTCGACGCGCACGTCGCGTCCTGCGTCGTGCACGGCACGAGCGTCGCGAAGGACTCGGCGACGGCGCGGTCGCCCAGCGTTCCCGCCGTGCTGTTGTACGCGTCCATCGACGTGTCGCTCACGAAGGCCGCGAGGACGTTGGTCGTGAAGCCGTCGACGGCGACGTCGGGTGGGATCGCGCTCGTGTCGACGTTCGGCAGGTGCAGCAGATCGGCGGTCGTGCTCGCGTACTCGGCCACCGTGAGCTGGCGCAGCAACCGCGGGCTCGGCGACTCGACGGGCGCGCCGCCACCAACGCCGCTGGCTGCCGCTCCGGCGCCAGCGCCGCCATTGGCGACGGGGCCAGGTCCAGTACCCCCGGGCTGCCCGCCGCTGATGCGGCCCGTGCAGCCCGTCGCGAGGAGGGCCACGACGAAGCCGGAGGCGCCGCACATGCCGGCGAACGTCTTGGTACCGGTCACGCGGATCTAGACGAAGGTCGCGCGTCGCGGCAGGCAGGAAAACCGACTTGCCGTGTTCTCCTTCGAGAACGTGCGTTTGCAGCTCAGAACGCGCGCGAGAAGCTCAGGCTCGGGCGTGCCTGCGCGCCGTCGTCGAGCGCTTCGCCGGGCGCTTCGTCGAGCGCGCCGTCGCGGTAGCGGCGCAGGCCGTCGACGACGTTGGTCGGCTGCGTGAAGATGATGACCTCGCCGATGGCGGCGCCGCTCGCGAAGTTCAGCGCGCCCGCGACCCAGTGGTGGTAGCCGAGGCCCAAGAAGAGCCCGACGCCGGCGTTGAGGACGACGTTGCCGACGTGCACCCACCAGCGTCGAGCGTCCGCTTGATTCTCCGCGTCGCGCACGAGGCGCGTCTCGGCGTCGGCGAGGAGCGCGCAGACGTCGGTCGTCCCGCGCGCGTCGAGGTGCGCGTGCAGCTCGCGCGCGTCGGCGATCACCGTGGGCGGCGCGACGAACAGCGGCACGATGCCGATGACCGTCGTCACAGAGCCCGTGTACCAGTCGATGCGCTGGTCCGCCGGCACGAACGGCACGGGCACGAGGTTCCCCACGGTGCCGACGCCGAGCGCGATCGTCCAGCCCCAGACCCACACGTTCGCGCGGTGGGCGCCGCGCGCGAGCTCGGCGTCGATGAAGCGCAGCCGCAATTTGGGATCGAGCGCGGCCAGGCGCTGGTCCGTTACACCGAGCGCGGCGCCGGGCGCGCACGCCGCCGCGCGCGCCGCGGGCGCGACGAGCGCGAGTCCGACGACGAGGGCGACGCCGCGACCCACCTACGGGTGACCGTGCTTGAGACCCGTGCGGTAGCGACCGTCGCCGTCGACGTCGAGGAAGACGGGGTTCGTGAGCGCGAACGGATAGGCCGTGAAGGTCTTGCCGTCGCCCACGACGGGCGACAGCGACTTGTCGCCGTCGACGCGCACGACGACGTAGCCGTCGGCGGGCGCCGTCAGATCGACGGTGTCGTGGAAGCGCACGATGTCGGCGCCGGGCGCGACGGTCCAGCGCTTCGCCTCGAGGCCGTTCAAGTACAGCGTCACGCGCGAGATCGAGACCCACGGCGCGGCCTGCACGGTGACCTCGGCGTGCACCTTGCCGCCCCGGGCGGGCACGAGGTCGCCGATGTTGCCGTTGTTGACGGACAGGCTCACGAACGGCGCCGTCGTGAAGAACGAGTGGTGACCCTTGAGGGCGCGCGCGATCTGCTTGCCGTCGACGAGCTGCGGGCGATCGTCCTGCACCTTGACGTAGTTCCGCGGGTAGCCGCCGATGTTGTACGTGAGGTGGTGCGTGTCCGAGTTGCCCGTCGCCGTCACGAGGTGCTCGTGGTTCAGCAGCGAAAACCAATCGTCGACGACGCGATCGACGCTGCGCCGCACGGGATCCTGATAACCGTTCATGACCTCGACGGCGTCGAAGTCCCACGAGAAGCCCGGCTTGTCGGCGCGGTCGCCGCGCGCGTCGAAGCGCGCGATGTCGAAGTAACCGATCTCGTTGTCGAGGCGCGGGTGGTGGACGTCGATGATGGCGCCCGGCGCGTTGTCGCGCACGTCCTTGAAGAAGTCCGTCGGCTTGCGACCGTGAACGAGCACGGCGCCTTGCCCCGCGCGCTCCAGATCGGGGGGCAGCGGGAACGCGCCGAAGTGTCCCCACGCGCCCGTCGTCATCTCGTCGCCGATGGCGCTCGTGATGTAGCGGCCGGCGTCGAGCTCCTTGATGTAGGGCTCGTAGTCGGACACGACGTTGTGATCGGTCGACACGATCATCTGCACGTCGTCGGCGACGAACTCGTAGATGCGGTCCTGCATGGGCACGCGCGAGTCGGGCGAGCGCGCGGCGTGCACGTGGAAGTCCGCCGAGATCCAGCCGGGCGTCTCGACGACGTGCTTGAGGCGCGCCGTCACGATCGCGCCTTGCGGGCCGAGCTTCACGTGGCGTGTCGTGCTGACCTCCCACTCGGGGCCACGGCTGACCCAGATGTCATAGGTGCCCGTGGGCACGTGCACGGCGCCCACGCCTTTGAGCGACATGATGCGGTTGAACGCGAGCAGCGCGTCGCTCTCCTCGCGGCCGATGTCGACCTTCGTCATCTGCGGATCAGGCGTGCCGTCGACGCCGACGAGCGTGATCTTGCATGGGATGGGCTCGTTCGTCTTGGCGTCGCGCACGTCGAACGACAGACCGCCCTCGGGCGTGACGACGGGAAACGCGGACGCGGGCTTGGCCGCCGACGACAGGCGAGGCCGCGCGAGGCGGCCCGCGCCGACGGCGGCGAACAGGCACGCCGTCGCGAGCAAAATGGACTTCCGCGGGGAGCGCATGGCGCGAAGTCTCTCACGGTTCCCCGCGCGGGGCGCCTCCCCGCGCGGCCGTCACGCGCGCCTTAAAAGAAGGCGCCGCAGGGGATCGAGCCGCGGCGCAGGGAGTGGCCGTCGAGCGCGCTGTCGTCGGACCAGAAGAAGTGCTTCTGGCCGCCCGCGCACTCGGCCTCGGGCGCGATGCCGATGCCCTCGAAGTTCGAGTCGGGCAGCGAGTCTGGGCGGTCGAACACGCGTCCGGCCTGGAAGGTGCCGAACGTCGGCGACGACGCCGTCGCGTCGAGGCGGAACACCGTGGCCTTCACGTCGCACGTGTTGTCGCACTGGGCCCACAGGTAGCCGACCTCGCGGTCGTACGACAGGTCCATGATCGAGACCTGACCGCTCGCGAACGACGCGACCCGCACGTACGTGCTGTCGGCGTGGTTGAGCGCGTAGGCGTAGATCACGCCGTTCGACTCGAGACCCACGAAGAAGAGGCCCGTGCCGTGGTTCGGGTAGCTCGCCGGATTGTAGGGCGCGCTCTTCGACTGATCGATGAAGCCGCCCGCGACGAGCGCCGTGTCCGGGACGTACGTGATCGCCTCGAGGCCGAGGTTGATGCCCATCGCGGGCAAGTCGGCCGTGACGTCCCACTCGTTCGTCGCCGTCAGATCGGTGCCGGCGGCGGTCGTGTCGTAGCGAAGGATGCTGAAACGGTTGACCTGGTTGTTGTCGTTGTCGCGCTCGGTCGACACGTAGATCGCGGAGTCGGCCCACTCGGCCTTGCTCACGCCCTCCGAGTCGGGATCGCCCAGGCCCGTCGTGTAGTGGATCGTCTTGCCCGCGCCCCAGCTGTTTGTCGGATCGGACTCCCATGTCGTGCCGTTCCACAGCAGCCGGTACAGCTTCGACGGGCCGTTGTCGATTCCCCAGAGCACGGCGGGGTCGCTGGCCGTCGCGGGCTGATACGAGAGGCCCGACAGGTTCGACGCCCACTCGCCGACGTCATCGACTGTGATGACGGTGTCGGTGCCCGGCCAGGCGAGCTCGTTGCCCGCCATGCCGCCCGCGCCGCCCGCGCCGCTGGAGCCACCCGCGCCAGCGGTGCCGCCGCCACCGCCGCAGTTGTTGGACGCGCCGCGCGAGGGCGCCGAGTCGACGAACGGCCCCGTGCCGTCGGGGCAACGGCCGTACGTGCCCGTGGCGTGCGCGGTCCAGCTGTACGAATCGATGAGTGCGCCAGCTGGATTGTAGAGGCGCGCCATGTCGGGCGCTCCGAGGCCGAAGGTCTGAAAGACGTAGATCGCGAAGAAGCCGCCGGGCGCGAGCGACGTGACCGCGGGGACGACGACGAAGGCGTGCGTGTCGTCGTTGTCGAGCAGCTTGTAGCCAGAGATGTCGACGGTCGCAGCGCCGATGTTGGTGAGCTCGACCCAGTCGCCGACGGCGTCGCCGTTCGACTCGACCTCGTTGATGACGATCGGTTGCGTCGCGCCGCCTGCGCCCGCCGTGCCGCTCACGCCCGCCGTGCCGCTCGCGCCGGCCGTGCCGCCACCGCCGCAGCTGTTGGCGGCGCCGCGCGAGGGAGCTGAATCGACGAAGGGGCCCGTGCCGTCAGGGCAGCGGCCGTACGTGCCCACGGCGTGGGTCGTCCAGCTGTACGAATCGATGAGCGCGCCAGCCGGATTGTAGAGGCGCGCGCTGTCGGGCGCGCCGAGGCCGAAGGTCTGGAAGACGTAGATCGCGAAGAAGCCACCGGGCGCGAGCGAAGTTGCCGCGGGGACGAGGACGAAGGGGTGCGTGTCGTCGTTGTCGAGGAGCTTGTAGCCGGAGATGTCGACCGTCGTTGCGCCGATGTTGGTGAGCTCGACCCAATCGCCGACGGCGTCGCCGTTCGACTCGATCTCGTTGATGACGATCGGTTGCGTCGCGCCGCCGGCGCCCGCGGTGCCGGTCGCGCCCGCGGTGCCGCTCGCGCCCGCGGTGCCGCTCGCGCCGGCGGTGCCGCTCGCGCCGGCCGTGCCGCTCGCGCCCGTGCACATCACGGTCGCCGACAACGTGTCGCCGCAGTCGCCGTCGGTCACGGCGAGCGTCACGGTGACGGCGCCGCCCGTCGTGCAGGTGAGCGTCGGCGTGGGCGTCGTCGCGCCGCTGAACGTCCCCGAGCTCGTCGACCATTGGTAAGCGAGCGGCGAGGGACCGCCGTCGATGTCGCGCGCCGTCGCCGACAGCGCGATCGTGTTGCCCACGAGGACCTCGGCGGGCGTCGCCGACAAGCCATCGATCGTGGGACAGATGTTGAGCGTGCCATTGACGAGGACGGAACCCGTCTGCGCCGCCTCATGGCAGGTGACGTGAACCGAGACGGCGCTCGTCTGACGGGCAGCGACCGTGAACGACGCCGATCCTGCGCACTGCGCGCCGCCGTCGGCGGACGTCGCCGAAAGCGCGATCGAGTAGCCGCTGCCGGCCGACAAGCCACCGACGACGAACGAGAGCGTTGCGCTCTGGCTCGTGTCGACGGAGGCCGAGCGCGTCGTCGGGCCCGTGATCGAATACGAGATCGAGCTTAGGGTCACACCAGGGCCCGCGCTGAGCGCGAAGCCGACGCTGCCGACGTCGCCGGCGCTCTGGTTTTGACCGACCGACGACGGAGAGCAGCCGAGCGTCGCGAGGGAGGCGCCGAGCGCCGTGATGAGGAGACCGCAGAGGACGTGTGTGCGCACCCTCCGCGCGGGAGCAAGATGCAAACCAGGCGGATCGTCGTCGCGACGCGCGCTTTTCTCGACAATTACGCGATCGCCGTCGCCCCGCGCGTTCCGATTCTCGGAGAGAGCCACCGAAAACCGAGCGCCAATCAGTGGCGATGCCGGTGGTGCAAGTCCTCGCCGTGCTCGTGTACGTGAGTCATTGCGGCGTGGCGGTGCGGGTGGCTGTGAGGCCCTGAGGGAAACACCTCGTGCGCGTGGTCGTGGTGACGATCGTCGTGCGTGTGCAGGTGCTCGTGCTCGACCTCATCGTGCGCGTGCGCGTGCGCGTGGCGCTCGGAGAGGTGGAGCCAGATGCCGACGAGCACGAGCGCCGCCGCGCAGACGAAGCGCGGCCCTGGCCAGGGCGCGCCGCCCGCGAGCGCGATCGCGGCGCCCACGAACGGTCCGGCCGCGAACACCGAAGCTGTGCGGCCCGCGCCGACGAGGCTCTGCGCGCGCAGGTAGAGCTGCAAGCTCACGCCGTAGCCGAGCGCGCCCAGCGCGATGAGGACCGCTGCGGGGAGGAGCCGCGGCGCCGCCTCGGCGAGGGCGAGGGCCGTGACGGCGGACGCCGCGCTGCCGAGCAGGCCCTTCCACGCGACGACGCGCACGGGATCGTGATCGGCGAGCGCGCGCGACAGCAGGTTGTCGGTCGCCCACGCGAGCGCCGCCGCGGCGACGAGCGCCGCACCGCGCGCGCCCGCGGCGTGCGACGGCCCCGCGAGCAAGATCGCGGCGACGAAGATCATCGTGGCGGCGGCCACGACGCGGCGGCCGATGTGCTCGCGCAGCAACAGGCGCGCGAGCAGCAGCGTGAACGGCGCCTCGAGCGCGAGGAGCAACGACGCCGTCGCCGCGTCCGTGCGCGCGAGCCCCGCGACGAGCAGCGCGGGCGCGCAGCTCGCGCCGACGAGCGCGATGAGGCCGAGGCGCGGCGCAGACGCACGCAGCGATCCGCCGTCGCGCCGACGTGAAACGATCGCGGCGACCGCGCTCTCGAGTCCCGCGCCCAGATAGAGGAGGGCGCCCGCGACGAGCGGCCCGACGTCTCGGCTCGCCCACTTGATGAACGGCGTCGTCGCGCCGAACAGCAGCGCCGCGAGCACGGCGAGCGTCACGCCGCGCCCCACGCGCGATCCGGTCGGTTGTGCAGCCGTGGGTCCCACGAAAAATGGTTTCGCTCCTGGCCGCGATGCCGTAAGAAGTGTGGCACCGATTCCACCGGAGGTCTCCCATGTCCCTCGCTCGCCCGCTCGCGTTCGTCGCTTTGTTCGTCGCTCTCATCGCAGCTCCGCGTCTCACTCTGGCGGGCGCCGCCGACGGTCCGTCGAAGACGACGGGCAAGGGCACGAAGACGCCGTCGGGTCTTCAATACTGGGATCTGAAGAAGGGCACGGGCGCCGTCGCCAAGGCCGGCGACTCGGTCAAGGTCCACTACACGGGCTGGCTCACCGACGGCAAGAAGTTCGACAGCTCCGTCGATCGCAACGAGCCGTTCTCGTTCAAGCTCGGCGCGGGCATGGTCATCCCCGGCTGGGACCAGGGCGTGGCCGGCATGAAGGTCGGCGGCAAGCGCCAGCTCCGCATCCCGCCGGACCTCGGTTACGGCGCGCGCGGCGCGGGCGGCGCCATCCCGCCGAACGCGACGCTCGTGTTCGACGTCGAGCTGCTCGGCGTGAACTGACCCCACGGCGGCGCACGCCGTGGCTGAGACCGTCCACACGTTCCACGCGCTGGCCTTCGTCGAGAACTTCTCGTTGAAGGAGCTGGCGGCTCGCTATCCCGAGGCGAGGCGCTCGCACTATCAGCTGTGGTTCCCGGCGGCGTCGGGCGGGTCTGTGTACCTGTTCGCGTCGGGGACGCTCGTCTTTCACAACGTCGGCCAGGCGGGCCGCGAGACCGAGGTCGCGCGCCTGCGCCGCGCGCTGCCCAAGCTCAGCGACGCTCAGGTGCTCACGGAGGAGTTCTCCGTGCGCGAGGTGCCGGACGCGCGCATCGACATCGAGGGCGGCGTGCTCGTCGTGGACGCGCTCACGATCGAGCGCGCGGGCGTCGTCGCGCTCTCGATCGCGCAGAGCGCCGCCATGGAGTATTACGAGCGCATCGTCGACCAGATGTTCGGCGAGACCGATCGCCTCGTCGAGAAGCTCGAGAAGACCGGCACGATGCCCGTCTTCACGCGCAAGCTGCACCAGTTCATCGGCGCCGCCATCGGCACGCGCAGCGAGGTGCTCTCCGTGCTGCACCTGTTCGACAAGCCCGACGCCGCGTGGGACGACCCGGGCGCCGAGAAGGTCTACGAGCAGCTGCGCGCCGAGTTCGATCTCGTCGATCGCCACCAGGCGCTCGAGCTCAAACTGCGCAGCGTGCAGGACGCGCTCGAGCTCGTGACCGACATCGCGCGCGACAAGCGCCTCGTGTGGCTCGAGACGTCCGTCGTGTTCTTGATCCTGCTCGAGATCGTGCTGCGCTTCGTCGGACATTGATTCGGCCACTGACCTTCACTTGCCGCAGGCCGCGGCGCGCCCGAGCAGCAGCGCTTTTTCGCGCGCGTTCTTCGTGAGCGCGGCCGCGCGCTCGAACTCGGCGCGCGCCTCGGCGTCGCGGCCGAGCTTCGCGAGCAGATCGCCGCGCACGCTGGGCAGCAGGTGGTAGCCCTCGAGCGCGGGCGCACCCGCGAGCGCGTCGACGAG
>DATAZS010000429.1:0-2581 GCA_036271915.1 Polyangia bacterium | reverse complement strand
GGCCTGCGCGCGCTTCTGCGCGAGCGCGCGCAGCTGATCGTCGTCGACGTTCGTGTTGACGAGCATGAGCTTCTCCATCTCCTCGGGCGGCAGGCTCTTCTCGAGGCCGATGCCGTTCGTCGGCTTGGGGAACGTCTCGCTCTTGTAGGCCGCGGCGATGAGGCGCGGGCGATCGGCGGGCGCGAGCGCGAGCGCGTCGATGGCCGGAACGGGTGCGCCCGCCTGCACGAGCTCGGCGATGCGCTTCGCCTTGAGCTTGCGCTCGTAGAGGTAGCGGCGCAGCTCCTCGCGCTCGTGCTTCGGATCGGCCTCGCCGCCGATCTCGAACGCGACGCCCGGGCGTTCGTGCAGCACCTTGACGACGACGCCGAGGCGCTTCTGCGCGGCGGCGTCCAGCGTGAACGTGCCGGGCGCGAACGCGATCTTCGACACGTCGTCGCCGCCGCCGAAGGCCGACGCGATGAGCGAGAACGGCTCGGTGACGGCCTTGACGAGCAGGTTCTCGAACACCTTCCACACGGCGTGCCCGATCTTGAAGTCCGGGTCGGCGAGCGAGCCCGCGATGGGCAGGTTCACGTCGATGACGCCGTGGCGATCCTTGAGCAGCGCGATCGCGAGTTTGAGCGGCAGCTTCATCGCCGTGGGGCTGTCGACCTTGTCGCCGAACGTGAGCTGGTCGAGCACGAGCTCGTTGCGGGCGTCGAGCTTGCCGTGATCGATCTTGTAGGCGAGCGACAGGTCGAGCTTGCCCTTGCTGATGGCGTAGCCCGCGTACTTGCCCGTGTACGGGCTCGTGGGCGGCAGCTCGAAGTCCTTCAGGTTCACGGCGACGTCGAGCGAGAGATCCTTGGCGAGCGGGTTCGCCGTGCCGACGATCGTGAGCACGCCCGAGCGGTTGACCGAGCCGCGCAGGTCGACGTCGGCCGTGCTGTCGGGCTTCGTCGACAGGCCCGTGATGCGCCCGGCGAGGTCGGTGAGGTCGGCGGAGTAGCTCGGGTGAATCATGCGATCGCGGAACGCGATCTGACCGCCTTGCAACGTGACGCGCTTGATCGAGACGGGCGGCGGCGGGGCGGCGGGCGCCTCGGCGGTCGTCGCGGGCGCCGCCTTGCCCTTCGCCTTGGGCGCGGGCGCGGACGGCGGCGGCGCGGTGCCTGGGGCCGCGAGCGCGTCCTGCAGGTTGAAGCGCGCGTCGGGGAAGAGGATGAGGCGGGTCTCGAAGTCCGTGAGCGAGACGTCGTCGATCGAGACGGCGAGCGGGGGCGTCACGGCGTGCAGGCCGCCCACGTGGAACGACTTCCACTTGAGCAACGCCTCCTTCTTGTCGCGGTCGACGGTCGCGAGATCGGCGATCTCGAGATCCGTCGTGACGTCGATCTGCGGCGGCGCCGTGCCCGCGGGCAGCTTCACGGCGGCCTGACCCTTGAGCGACACGGTGCCGTTCGTCACGGCGAGGCTGACCTGATCTTGGAAGTAGGGCTGCAGCGGCAGGATCTCGAGCGCCTGCAGGTTGAAGCGCACGTTGGCCGTCACGGGCGGCAGCGTCGAGGCGCCCGTGACGGAGAGCTTGCCGCTCTTGTTGATGCCGACGCGCAGGTCGACGCCCAGCTTCGCGCCCGGCGCCGTCGAGACGTTCGTGAGGTGCAGCGCGATCGGATCGAGCGTGATCGTCGCGCCCGGCGTGATGACGCGATCGTCGAAGCGCGCGCCCCAGCCGTCGAGGTCGAAGCGCGCGAGCGTCACGGCCCACGGCGTCGCGGGCTCTTCGGGCGCCGCGTGTGCGGGCGCCGCGTGCGCGGGAGAACCGGCGCCACCGTGCGCCGGGGGTGTCGGTGGCACGATCGTCGACAGGTCGACGACGCCCTTGGCGTCGCGCGCGGCACGCACGTGACCGTCGTGCGTCGCGACGGCGGCCACCTTCACGGTGCGCGCCGCGAGATCGACGTCGGCGCCTTTGATGTCGAGACCGCCCAGCTGGAAGAAGTCGTTGCCGGCGCCTCGGCGTCGGAGCGCGACGTCTTCCAAGTCGACGAAGGCGTCCGTGATGCGGACCGTCTGGCGCCCGTGCGCGTCCTCGAAGAGGTAGTCGCCGCCCAGCCCGAGGCGGGCCTTCTCGACGTCGAAGGCGATGAGGTCGCGGTAGTAGGTCGAGAACTGCGCGGGCTCGACGCCCTCGAGCTTGAGCTTGCCCTTGGCCTCGAGCGGCGCGAGACGCAGCGTGCCCTCCTGCGTGAGCGCGAGGCCCGGCGCGACGCGCAAGCGCATGGTCTCGCGCGCCGTCTCGCCGGGCGCGTTCGACAGGCCGCGCACCGTGATCGAGAAGTCACGCACCGTCGTCTCGAACTTGGGCGCGACGGCGTCGTCGACGAAGTGGATCGTCGCGTCCTCGAGCGCGAAGTGATCGACGGTGAAGCGTGGCCCCTCGGGCTGCTCGTGCTTCGGGTGCTTCTCGTGGCGCTCTTTTTCGCGCTCCTTGTCCTTCTCGCGCTCGGCCTCACGTTCCTTCTCGCGCTCGACGCGTTCCTCGACGCGCTCCTCTCGCCGCTCGGCGCGCGTCTCGTGCTTCGGCGGGGGTGCGGGC
>DATAZS010000428.1:0-9801 GCA_036271915.1 Polyangia bacterium | reverse complement strand
CTGCGCCGGGCCCCACGCCGGACCTTCCGAAGTGACGAGACCGTGACCGACGGACCTCTGGTCACGACCCAACCCCTTTGCTACGATTCGCTCAGGTGAAGAAAACAAAGAGTCCGACGCGGTCTGCGAGCAAGCCCGGGGGAAAATCCGGCGAGACGAGCAAGACCAGCAAGCCGAGTCAGGCGCGCAAGCCCGGCCGGATCCCGGTGCGGGGCGCCCTCAAGTCCAGCAAGCCAGCCAAGTCGGCCAAGGCGACCAAGGCATCGAAGTCGGCCAAATCGGGCGTCTCCGATCGCGCCGCCGCGGCGCAGCCGTCGCGCGGCAACCTCGCCGAGGTGCGCGCGCTCGCCATCGCCGCGATCGACGCCGCGCTCGACAAGAAGGCGCTCGCGCCCATCCTCATCGACGTGTCGGCCATGTCGAGCTACACCGACTTCATCGGCATCGTGAGCGGCCGCAGCGATCGACAGGTCGACGCCATCGCCGAGAACGTCCGTCAGGTGATGAAGGCGCGCGGCCGCGTCACGCTGGGCCAAGAGGGCCGCGGCAACGGCCGCTGGACGCTGCTCGACTTCGGCAGCGTCGTCATCCACGTCTTTTATCACCCGGTGCGCGAGTTCTACGATCTCGAGAGCCTGTGGATCGAGGCGCCGCGCATCCCGCTCGAGATCCCCGCCGACGCGCAGATCTCCGAGCCCGACGCCTACTACGCCGTCTAGGACGGACGGGGCCAGTCCCCGAAAAAGTGGCCCCGCATGAAGCTCGTCGTCGTCGCCGTCGGCAAGATGCGCGACCGCCACATGGCGGCGCTGTGCGACGACTACGTCCAGCGCGCGCGGCGGCACCTGCCCGTCGAGATCGTCGAGGTCGAGGACGACGACGCGCTCGCGCGGCGGCTGCCCGCGCGCGCGGAGCTCATCGCGCTCGAGCCCGGCGGCGACGCGTGGACGACGGAGCAGCTCGCGAAGCACGTCGAGCACCAGATGGTGCACGGCACGCAGGCGATCGCGTTCCTCATCGGCGGCGCGCTCGGGCTGCCGAAGGAGGTCGTGAAGAAGGCGTCGCGTCGCCTGTCGCTGTCGAACCTCACGTTGCCGCACCGGCTCGCGCGCGTCGTGCTGTGCGAGCAGCTCTACCGCGCGATGTCGATCATCCGCGGCGAGCCGTATCACCACTGAGCGGGCATGTCACGAGATCGAACGCGCCCGACGGAAACGCGAGCGCTCGGCGCAGCCCAGGCTGAAGTCGAAGCGCGCGTCCGCGGCCCGCGCGCGTCCGCGCGTGACCCAAGTGAGCTCGCGATCGACGCAGGAGAATGTCGCGTCGGGCGGAAGGACGCGCGAGAGCAGTCGCGACCAGTGTCCGACGCCGCAGCCCGGCGTGCTCGTTCGCCATCGCGCGATCGGAACACACTCGCGTCTGGTTGCCCAGCCCACAGCCCGCGCCTTATCATCGCGCGCGCATGCGATTCCTCGCCGGGGTGATCAGCGCGGTGACCTTGAGCCTCATGCTCGTCGGTTGTGGCGGCGGCGCGAGCGGCGGCGGTCACGACGGGAGCGTCGGGAGCGCTGGATCAACGGGCAGCGGCGGTGCGGCGGGC
The DNA here is from genome assembly GCA_036271915.1 of Polyangia bacterium. Classification (GTDB taxonomy): domain Bacteria; phylum Myxococcota_A; class Polyangia; order Fen-1088; family Fen-1088; genus DASZFV01. Next base: position 8,201 of record DATAZS010000428.1, on the reverse strand, counting down.
ACGGGCGGCATGAGCGGAAGCGCCGGCGCAACGGCGACCGCGGGCGCGGGGGGAACGAGCGGCGCCACAGGCGTGGCCGGATCAGCTGGGAACGGCGGCGCGGGCGGTGGCACGGCGGGCGCCGGCGGAAACCAAGCGGGCGCCGGCGGCTCGAGCGGCGCCGCGGGCGCGCGCGCGACGGGCGGCAGCGACGGTGGCGCCCCAGATCAGGACGCAGGCCCCGGCGTGTTCACGGCGTGCGACGACCACGCCGACTTCAACGGCCGTGGCCGCTGCGCGACGACGGGCAAGGTCGGATCCGTCTTCGCGCTGCAAAACCTCACGGCCACGGGCGCGCGCACGACGTTGACCGCCGTCTTCGGCACGACCAATCCGCCCGGCGACGCCGCATGCACGCAAGAGTCGATCGGCGGCTGCGTCGCGTACACGTGCCCGCGCATGACGGCCGCGCCCACGGGCGGCATGGCAGCGGGCGCGATCACGGCGACGTCCTCGGGCGGCGTGCTCATCACGCGCCCCGACGCAACGGGCGCCTACGACGACGTCGGCCTGTCGCGCGCGCTGTGGATGACGCCGAAGGCCGCCCTCACCTTCTCTGCGGCCGGCGGCGCCATCGCGGCGTTCGGCGAGACGTTCTGCGGCCCCGCGGGCGCGATGATCACGAACCCCGCGGGCGCGCCCGGCGCGGGCTTCACGATCGATCGCGCGAACGATCTCGCGTTCGCGTGGACGGGCGGCGCCGTCGGCGATCTCGAGATCGTCTTCCACGACGACACGGCGGCGCCCGCGCCGACCGTCGACGTCCGCTGCTTCTTCACGGGCGCGTCGGGCCAAGGCACCGTCCCCAAGGCGGCGCTCGCGAAGATCGGCGCGGGCGCGCACGGCGTGGCGTCGTATCTGTGGGTGCGCAAGATCGGCGGCGCGAGCAGCGGCGACTGCGTCGAGCTCACGGGCATCACGACGAACGCCAGCTCGACGGGCGCGCCCTTCAACGGAACCGCGACCTACCAGTAGCGACTCGGCTACGCTCTGCGCATGTCCTCCCTCGACGATCTCAAGGCCGAGCTGCGCGCGTTCGTGGCCGTGCGCGACTGGCAGCAGTTCCACGATCCGAAGAACCTCGCGATGCTCGTGGCGTCGGAGGCGGGCGAGCTGCTCGCCGAGTACCGGTGGGTGCGCAGCGACGAGGCGGACGCGCACTCGCGCGAAGAAGAGGCGCGCGCGCGCATCGTGGCCGAGATCGCCGACGTGGGCATCGGGCTCGTGCTGCTGTCCGAGCGCATCGGCATCGATTTCGTCGAGGCCATGCGCGCGAAGGTCAAAAAGAACGCCGAGAAGTACCCCGCGGAGACCGCGCGGGGTAAGGCCGAGCGGCCGTAACAATTTCGTCACGAAGTTGCCGAGAATCCTCCGAACTGAAACAGCACCTTGACCGCGTCTCGCTTACGCTGACCCACAGGAAGAGACGAGCTTCCTCGGACAAGCTGGGGTCAGGGAGAGACACGCGGGAGAGGACACCGCCAGCGAGGTCGGCCAACGGACAGGGAGCGGGGGCAGGGACGGGTCGGACGGAGGGTCAAGGGAGGGGAGCGGGGCCGAGCTTGCTGGCGGTGGGGCTATGCCCGCGTGAAATCGGCGACGCGGAGCTCTCGCGCGGCGAACGCACCGAGCGCCGGGCGGCCTGCGTGATAGATTTCGCGCGATGAGCAAGAAGACCCGCGTCGTCCTCGTCGTGCTGGACGGGTTCGGCGAGCGACCCGAGAAAGACGCCAACGCCGTGCGCCTCGCGCGCACGCCTCACTTCGACGCCGTCTACAAGAAGTACCCGTGGACGCTCATCGGCGCGTCGGGGCTCGACGTGGGTCTGCCCGACGGGCAGATGGGCAACAGCGAGGTCGGTCACCTGAACCTCGGCGCGGGGCGCGTCGTCTACATGGACGTCGTCCGCATCGACAAGGCGATCGACGAAGGCACGTTTTTCGACAACCCGACGCTCGTGCAGACGGTCGACGCCGTGAAGAAGTCCGGCGGCACGCTGCACCTGTTCGGCCTCACGTCGCCCGGCAACGTCCACGCCGCGCTCGAGCACGCCTACGCCGTGTGCGAGCTCGCGAAGCGACGCGGCTTCACGAAGGTCATGTGGCACGCGTTCCTCGACGGGCGTGACACGCCGCCGCGCTCGGCCGCCGGCTACCTGCGCACCGTGGCGGCCAAACTGAAAGAGATCGGAGTCGGTCAGCTCGCGTCGGCCGTCGGCCGTTATTACGCGATGGATCGCGACAAGCGCTGGGACCGCCTCGAGATCGCCTGGAAGATGCTCACGCGCGGCGAAGGCAAGCTCGTCGACGATCTCCCGGCAGCCGTCGAGGCCAGCTACCGCGGCGAGGACACGCCCGACGGGAAAGAGATCACCGACGAGTTCGTGACGCCGCTGCTCGCGAAGGGTGCCGATGGTAAGCCGCTCGCGATCATCAAGGATGGCGACGCCTGCTTCTTCTACAACTTCCGCGCCGACCGCGCGCGCCAGCTCACGCTCGCGCTCTCGGCCGCCGACGCCGACTTCCCCTACTTCGACCGCGCGCCGCGCCCCAAGCTCGTGGCGTTCTCGACGATGAACCAGTACGACGCGAAGGTGCCCGTGCCCGTGGCGTTCCTGCCGCAGAGCCTCGACATGATCCTGAGCGAGGTGCTCTCGAAGGCGGGCCTCACGCAGCTGCGCACGGCCGAGACGGAGAAGTTCCCGCACGTGACTTACTTCTTCAACGGCGGCGTCGAGAAGGAATACCCTGGCGAAGAGCGCAACCTCGTGCCGTCGAACCGCAACGTCCAGACGTACGATCTCGCGCCCGAGATGTCGGCCGTGCCCGTGACGGACGTCGTCGTGAAGGCGCTCGAGGCCGGGCATCCCGACTTCATCCTCGTGAACTACGCGAACCCCGACATGGTCGGTCACACGGGCAAGCTCGGCCCCGCCGTGACCGCCATCGACACGGTCGACGTGTGCATCGGCCGCATCCTCGCGGCCGCCGAAAAGGCGAAGGCCACCGTCTTCATTACGGCCGACCACGGCAACTGCGAGACGATGGTCGATCCCGTCACGGGCCAGCCGCACACGGCGCACACGATGAACCCCGTGCCGCTCATCGCGATCGGCGACGATCTCGTGGGACGCAAGCTGCACGGCGGCGGCAAGCTCGCCGACGTCGCGCCCACGATCCTCGACTACCTCGGCGTCGCGAAGCCCGCCGAGATGGACGGCAAGTCGCTGCTGGAGCCGAAAGGCTAGATGAGCATCGGCAAGCGCCTCATTGATCTCGCGCGCTCGGAGCTGAACTCGCTGCTGGACAAGGCGGCCGAGGTCGACGAGCCCGAAGATCAATTTGGCGACCGATGGAGCGGAGAGCTCGGCAACATCTCGGACGGCGAGCTGCAGGCCGAGCTCGAGCGCCGACGCCAGGCGCGCGAGGAGGCCGAAGAGGCGGCGCGCGGACCGCGCCCCGCGTCGGCCAAGCCTGATCAGACGAGCGCGCGTTCGAGCAGCGGTGCGCGCGCCGAGCCGCCGCGCCGCACGGCCGCAGGCGATCAGGCGCTGCGCAAGGCCTACGCCGCGCTCGAGGTGTCGCCCGGTTCGGACTTCGAGACGGTGCGCAAGGCGTACCGGCGCCTCATGCGCAAGTACCACCCCGATCTGCACGGCGGATCGCCCGAGGCGCTGCGCGCGGCGACCGATCTCACGCAGCGCCTGACCGAGGCGTACAAGCTGATCGAGAAGCGGTCGCGCTAGCGCCGCCCCGCAACCTCGGGCCCGCGCGGCCGAAGACCGGGGATGCGATTCGTCACGGTGTGCGCGTTCATTATTTCGATCGTCTGCGGCGGCGCGTGCGTTCCGGCCGTACCTCACGGAGGCGCGCGTCCCGTCGACGAAGGTGACGACGGCGCGACCGCGGCGTCGCCCGACGAGCCGACGTTCCCCGCGTCGCCGTCTGTTCCGCGATCGGACGCGGGCTCCGCGGGATCGTACGACGCGGCGTCGACGCACCCTGACGGCGGCCCGGACGCGCCGACGCCGACCCGCGACGCGGCGAGAGCGGACGCCGCCGACGCGGCGACGGACACCCCATCGGCGCGCGCGCCGCGCATAGGCGAGATCTCGATCGACGAGCTGCTCGTCGATCCGGCGGGCGACGATCTGGGCCACGAGTGGATCGAGATCGCGAACGTCGCGAACGAGCCGCTCGACCTGACGACGCTGCACATGTCCGACGGCACGACGGACGTCGCGATCGACGCGGGCGTGCTGCCCGCGGGCGCGTTGCTCGTGCTCGGCCAGTCGACCGATCGCGCACACAACGGCGACGCGCCCGTCGACCTCGCGTACGGCACGCGGCTCTCGCTCAACAACGGCGGCGATCGCGTCGCGATCTGCCTGGGCCCGTGCGCGAGCGGGCTCACGCTCGACACCGTCGCGTGGACCGCGGCGTGGGGCGCGGACTACGTGGGGCACGCCGTGATCGTCGCCCCGGGCGCGACGTGCCCAGCCGAGCAACCGTACGGCGCGGACGGCAACTTCGGCTCGCCGGGCGGCGCGAACCCGCCGTGTCCGCGCGCGATCGCCGAGCCGGCCGACGGCGGCGCCGTCGACGGCGGTTCGACGACGGACGCGTCCATGAACGACGCGCGCGGCTGACGAACGACGGCGGCGCGGCGGTAACGCTGGCCGCGCGGGCCCGACCCTGCGAGGATTCGCGGTCCTCATGACCACCGCCGCCGCGAGCGTCCCCGACGCCCCTTCCGCGCCCGCGCCGCTCGCGGCGTTGTTGCCCGCGCGCGGCGAAATCATCGACGCCGACGCGATCCTCGCGCGCTTCATGGGCTGGGTCGCGTCGACGGGCCTCGCGCTCTACCCGGCGCAAGAGGAAGCGCTGCTCGAAATCATGTCGGGCAAGCACGTCATCCTCAACACGCCCACGGGCTCGGGCAAGTCGCTCGTCGCGACGGCGCTCCACTTCAAGGCGCTCGCCGAGGGCAAGACGTCGTTCTACACATGCCCCATCAAGGCGCTCGTCAGCGAGAAATTCTTCGCGCTCTGTCAGCTGTTCGGCGCCGACAACGTCGGCATGATGACGGGCGACGCGACCATCAACCGCACAGCGCCCATCATCTGCTGCACGGCGGAGATCCTGTCGAACATGGCGCTGCGCGACGCCGCGACGAGCGTCGACACCGTCGTCATGGACGAGTTCCACTACTACGCCGACCGCGAGCGCGGCGTCGCGTGGCAGATCCCGCTGCTCAGCCTCGACAAGACGACGTTCCTCTTGATGTCGGCCACGCTGGGCGATCTCAAGACCGTCGAGCAGGGGCTGCGCGCGCTCACGGGACGCGACGTCGCGATCGTGCGCAGCCGCGAGCGCCCCGTGCCGCTCGACTACGACTATCGCGAGACGCCGCTGCACGAGACGATCGACGAGCTCGTGAAGTCGGGGCGCTACCCGATCTACCTCGTGAACTTCACGCAGCGCGCCTGCGCCGAAGAGGCGCAGAACCTCATGAGCGTCGAGATCTGCACGAAGGAGGAGAAGGAAGCCATCCGCCGCGCCATCGGCGACTTCCGCTTCGACTCGCCGTATGGAAAAGATCTGCAGCGCTTCGTGCGCCACGGCGTGGGGTTGCACCACGCGGGCCTGCTGCCCAAGTATCGCCTGCTCGTCGAGAAGCTCGCGCAGCAAGGCTTGCTCAAGATCGTGAGCGGCACCGACACGCTGGGCGTGGGCGTCAACGTGCCGATCCGCACCGTGCTGTTCACGCAGCTGTGCAAGTTCGACGGCGAGAAGGTCGGCGTCCTGGGCGTGCGCGACTTCCAGCAGATCGCGGGCCGCGCGGGGCGCAAGGGCTTCGACGAGCGCGGCAGCGTCGTCGCGCAGGCGCCCCAGCACGTCGTCGAGAACCGGCGCCTCGCCGCGAAGCAAGCGAGCGGGAAAAAAGTCTTCATGCAGAAGCCGCCCACGAAGGGGTACGTGCACTTCGACAAGGGCACGTTCGATCGCCTCATCAACGGGACCCCCGAGCCGCTCGAGTCGCGCTTCGAGGTCACGCACGGCATGCTGCTGAACTGCCTGCAGAGCGAGGCGGCGCGCGCGCGGCGCGGCGGCGGCTACGGCTGGCTCATCCTGCTCGTGGGGCGCTCGCACGGCGGCGAGCGGCAGAAGCGCGCGGAGCGGCGCCGCACGGCCACGTCCTTCCGAGCGCTCCGCCACGCGCGCATCGTCGACGTCGTGACGACCGAGACGGCGCGCGGCCGCGTCGTCGAGGTCAACAGTGAGCTGCAGCTCGACTTCTCGCTGAACCAGACGCTGTCGCTGTATTTGCTCGAGGCGCTCGAGGCCCTCGATCGCGAGGCGCCGACCTACGCGCTCGACGTGCTCACGCTCGTCGAGTCGATCCTCGAGAACCCCGACGTCGTGCTGCGCAGCCAGCTCGACAAGCTCAAGACCGAGCGCATGGCGCAGATGAAGGCCGACGGCGTCGAGTACGACCAGCGCATCGCCGAGCTCGAGGCCATGGAGTGGCCCAAGCCGAACCGAGACTTCATCTACACGACGTTCAACGCCTTCTCCGATCGTCACCCGTGGGTGGGCGAGACCAACATCCAGCCGAAGTCGATCGCGCGCGAGATCGTCGAGACGGGCGCGAGCTTCGACGACTACGTGCGCGACTACGGCCTGCAGCGCAGCGAGGGCGTGCTGCTGCGCTACCTGTCGCAGACGTATAAGACCCTCGAGCAGAGCGTGCCCGCGACGATGCGCACCGACGAGGTGCTCGACCTCCTCGCGGGGCTGCGCGTGCTCCTGCGCGACGTCGACTCGAGCCTCATCGACGAGTGGGAGAGCCTTAAGCAGCCGAAGGGCGCGCGCGCCGTCGTCGCCGCGCGCGTCGTCGATCTCGCGGCCGACCCGCGCGCGCTCGCGGCGCGCGTGCGCGCCGAGTTGCACCGCCTCGTCAAGGCGCTCGCGGCGCGCGACTACGAGTCGGCGACGCGCGTCGTCGCCGACGACACGGAGGCCGGCGAGCCGTGGACCGTCGAGCGCTTCACGCGCGAGATGGGGCCGTACTTTGCCGCGCACACGGCGCTGCTCGCGACGCCCGCGGCGCGGCGCCCGACCCTCACGCGCATCGACGCGCTCGGGCCGCGGCGCTTCCGCGCGCAGCAGACGCTGCTCGATCCCGAAGGCGACGAGGACTGGTCGCTCGACTGCATCGTCGACCTTGATCGCCCCGAAGGCCTGCCGATGCTGGACCTTCAGCGCATTGGGATCTGAGCGCCGAGCGTTAGCGAATCGGCTCGACGAGCGTGCCGGAGCGCAGGTCGTGCGGCGGCTCGACGAGGATCTCGTCGCCGACGTTGATGCCCTGCGAGATCAGCACCTCGTCGCGAGACTCGGCGACCGTCACGGTGCGCTGCTCGGCTGTGCCGTTGGGCGCCGCGACCCAGATCTTGCCCTGGTCCTCAGTGTCCTGCGTCACTGCCGACAGCGGCACGGCGAACACGCCGTCGAAGCGCTTGCGCGCGAGGTGGAGCTGCTCGCCCGTGACGAGGCCCGCGTCGACGGGCAAGGTCACGATGAATTTGCGCAGCAGCGACGGCACGCCGTTGGCGGGCGGCGGCGCCGGCGGCGGCAGCGTGCAGTCGACGTAGCGCAGGTCTCCCCCGCCCGCGGCGCCGCCGTCGGCGCCCGAAGCTGCCCCGTGCGCCGTCCCCGATTGCGGCGACGCGCCCAACGCCTTCGGCGTCTGCGCGCCCGGCGTCGAGCTCGAATCGACGAAGCCCGCGACCTCGACGCGACAAAAGTCGAGCTTGGCGGCGTGCGCGAAGTCCTCTTGGTCCATCGTGAAGTCGCCGTGCAGGCTGCGCCCGCGCCACTTCAACGCGGGCACGTGCGCGGCGACCGGCGTGCCGACCTTGAGCGTCGTCTCGATGATCGCGCCCGACTCGGGCGCGCGCAGCACGAGCTTGTTGAGGCTCGCTTGCACGTCATCCATCAATTTGCGGCGCGCCGCGACCTTGTCCTCCGCGTCGCGCAGGTTGGCCCGGCTGCCCGACGCCTTGATGCTGTCGCGCACCTGCTGGAACGCCGTGAGCTTGGCTTTGTGCTTGGCGAGCTCACCTTCGAGCGCGCTCGCGCCCGAGAGCCGGCCGAGGA
>DATAZS010000427.1:0-3355 GCA_036271915.1 Polyangia bacterium | reverse complement strand
CTTCGAGCTCGACGCCTATGTCGGCCTCAAGACGACGCCGGACTGCCTCGAGGGCAAGGGGACGATCGCGATCCCCGTGTCCGGTGCGACGACCATCACCGGCAATCTCGTCGTCGAGAAGGTCGGGCCCCAGGCGAGCTGCGACCCGAGCGTCACGCCCGTCTCCGGCGCCGACAGCGGAACGCCGTAAGGTCGGGCTCCGGCGGCCGGCTCAGCCGCCGCGCGCGAGGCGCTCCTCAGGGGGCTTCGTCGTAGCGTTCGGTGCGGCCGAAGATGTCGTCGCGGTAGTGAACGAAGTAGAAGAGCGACACAAGCCCCAGCAAGGCGCCCGTGCCGAAGCTGATGTTGGCGTAGAGCGCGAAGCGCTTCTTCTGGTTGTAGTCGTCCTGCGCGTCCTGGCGCGTGGCGCCCGTCGGCTGCAGCTGTGACAGCACGCCCAGGAAACCGCCCGCCGCCACCGAGGCGACGGCGAGCCCCGCCGTGCTGTAGGCGACCGACGGCGGCCAGGCGCGCCGCCGGGGCAGGTTGTCGGGCTTGAGCTTGATCTGGAGCTCCTGCCCCGGACGGACCTCGACCTTCGACGTCCACGGGAAGCGCGCGTCGGCCTCGACGCGCACGTTGTGCTTGCCCGCGAGCAGCGTGCCCGAGATGAGCGGCGTCACGCCCAGGTAGGCGTTGTCGATCGAGACGCGCGCGCCCGCGGGATCGGTCTCGACCTGGATCTTGCCGGGCTCGACGCGCGGGCGGAAAAGCTCGTCACTGCCTTCTTGCACGGCGCGGATCAGATCCTCGACGCCGCCTTCGACGAGGCGGAAAACCCGAGCGTCGATCTTGCCCGTCTCGACGTTGTTCAAGTTGAGGTTGAACAAATACTGTTTGCCGCGCGTGCCGATGTTGCCGGCGACGATGCGCCGCACGCCCAGCGAGACCGCGGCGCGCGACAGGCACGCCGAGTCGTCGAGGCACACCTGGGCGCGCTGGTCGCTCTCGGCGCCGATGCGGGCGCGGAACTCTTCCTTGCCGGCGATCTCCACGCCGCCGCGCTGGGCGATGCGCGCGATGATGACCTCGGTGATGTTGTCACCGAGCTCGGCGTCCTTGTCGGACGCGCCGAGCACGAGGACCGCCAGCTTCTCGCCGGCGTGCGCCGCGCGCTCCACGGAGAGTCCCAATGACAGGAAGGCGGCGCCGACGAGTAGCTTGCGCAGCTTCATCACTTACCCCCGCAGGTCTTGGTCGTGCTGCTCGTCGTGCCGCTCATCATGGGCACCTCGCAGACCTTCGAGGCGCACTGGTCGTCGGCGGAGCAGGGCGAGCCGTCGGCGCTCGTCGGCAAGCAGAGCATCACCTCGGGGTGGGCCGGATCGGGTGAGCCGCAGAACGACTGGCCCATCGTCCAGACATCGGCGTCGCAGTCGGCGTCCTTCGTGCACGGCAGCGTGCAGTTGCCCGGGACGGGATTCTGCGGATCGGACACGTCGGCGCCCACGCAGTGGAGGTCCGGGACGGCGCACTGCGAGTCGCCGAAGCAAGGCAACGGGAACACGCCGGGGAAGCAGACCGGCATCTTCTCGTCGTCGACGAGGGGCACGCACGTGTGGCCGATGCCGCCGCGGGGCGTGCACTGGCCGGCGTCGCAGGGGAACAGGCAGGTGCCTTGCTTCGCCTCAGGAGACTGCTTCGCGCAGATGGTGCCCTTGTCTCGCGAGCAGTCGGCCGTCGAGTTGCACAGCGCGCCCGAGTAGGCGCTCGGCGTGATGCAGTGTGGGCTCGCGCCCGTCGAGCAGATGAAGGCGCCCTGGACGCTGTCGTACTTCGAGCAGTCCGTGTCCTTCGAGCACGGCGTCGTGCAGAGCTTGAGGCCGCTGCCGTCGTCCTGACATTTGCCAACGAGGCAGTCGACGTCGGTCTCGCACACGAAGCCCAGCAGGCCGGGGATGCAGACGCTCGGGTTCGCTGGCCCCGAGATCTTCGACAGACAGAAGTGGTTCGGCGGGCAGCGGCCCTGCGAGTCGCACTTGGGGACGCAGATGTCGGGCGGGTTGCCTGCGGGCGGGATCTGCGTCGGCAGGCAAACCTCGCCGGGGGAGCAGCTGCTGAGCCCGTTCAAGCAGCCTTCCTGCAGGCAGTACAGATGGTCAGACGCGAGGTCGGGCGCGGCCGCGTACACCTGATCGAGGAACGTCGCGGCGCAGGTCGACTGGACGGGATCGTGGCAGTCGACGTCCTTCGTGCACGGGCTGCCCGTGATGCACACGCCCTCGTCGGCGCCCGTCTCGACATCGGTGCGCAGGCACCCGAGATCGCTGCGGCCACACGCGCCGAGGGGGTGCTTGCCGTCGGTGTCGTAGGACGGATGGCAGAACTGCAGCTCGGCGTTGCCTTGCACGCAGACGGCGTCGTCGGCCGCGCTGTATCCCGGCGTGTCGCCGCAGGCCTTCGTGCAGAAGTCCGTACCGCCGATGCGGCGCGCGGCGAAGCACGTCAGCGGATCGCCCTGGGCGTCGGTGCCGCATCGCGGATCCGTCGCCGTCGTGTCGCAGGCGAAGATGCGATCCTCGAACGACTGCTGATCGACCTTGCACGCGCCCGTGAAGACGAGCAGCAAGAGCAACGAGCGAAAGGTGGAAGTGGAAGCGGGTGAAGCGGGGTGGGTCCAGCGCTTGGTCAGGATCACTTGGTCATGCTCTTGATGAACGGGGCGTCAGAGGCGTTGGGGGCGAGCTCGAGGTACTTGCGGTAGTTCTCGTTCGCTTGCGGCGCACGGCCCTCGCGCATGTAGCACTTGCCAAGAAACTTGTAGATCAGGGGCTGCTTCGGGCTCATGTGCTTGGCCTCCTCGCCGCGCGCGCACGCATCACCGACCTCACCCTGCGACAGCAGCTTTTCGCCCTCGGCGAGCACCTCTCGCGCGCCTCGCGCGGGCGGAGCGGCCTCGGGCGGCGGTGACGTCACCGACGCCGAAGGCGACGGGACGCGAACCGCCGTTGCGGCGGGCGGCTCGGCCGACGGCGACATGGATGGCGACGCGTGACCCGCCGCATGACGATGGCGCGCGTGGTTCGCGGGCGCGGCGTGGCCGGGCGCTTCGGGCACCGCTGCTTCCTCGGGGGCCTCGGCGGGCGGCGGCGCGACCGGCTCGGGCGGAGGCGCGACGGCGACGGGGGCCGCTGGCGACGGCGGTGGTGCCAGCGCCGCGATGGCCACGGCGGGCGCCAGGGACCTCGGTGCCTCGAGCAATTTAGACGGACGGTTGACGACGTAGGCAGCCGCGGCAGCGCCGCCCACGAGCGCCGCGATGAGCACGCCGGCCTTGAGACCGCGTCCGCGGCCGCGCCGGCTCGACGTGAGATCG
>DATAZS010000426.1:0-5123 GCA_036271915.1 Polyangia bacterium | reverse complement strand
CGTGGACGACGAGCCGCCGCTGCTCGTGTTCGCCGTGGGAGGCGCGGGCGCCCAGGCCGGGCTCGCGGCGCGCTTCCTGCCGTCGCTGCGCCCGCTCATTGAGGCGCGCCGGCTGCGCGTCGCGCTGCTCGCCGGCACGCGGCCCGCCGTCGCGCGCGGCTTCGAGGCGCTCATCGCGCGCTGTGACCTCGCGGGGCACCCGAGCGTGCGCGTCGTCGCGGCCACGGATCTCGACGGCTACTTTCGCGCCTGCAACGCGCTCCTCGCCGAGGCCGACATCTTGTGGACGAAGCCGAGCGAGCTCACGTTCTTCGCGGCGCTTGGCCTGCCGCTCGTGCTGTCGCCGCCCGTGGGCGCGCAGGAGCGCTACAACCGCCGCTGGGCCATCGAGCACGGCGCGGCGCTCGCGCAGCGCGAGCCGCGCGCCGCGGGCGACTGGCTCGCCGAGTGGCTCGAAGACGGCACGCTCGCGGGCGCGGCCTGGAACGGCTTCACGCGGTTGCCGACGCGTGGCCTGTATCAGATCCTGAGCGCCTTCGAGCGATCACCTGCGGCGCAGCGTGAAGGACGCTCCCTCGCAGCACCACCAAACGGTGCGAGCGCCACTCGATCGTCCGGTTCGTGAGCCCGTAGACCCACGCGCCCGCCGCCATCAGATCCTTGAAGGGCGCGAGCGGCAGCGCCCACGTCGCGAACGCGCGCCCGCGCAGCACGCGCCCCGCGGCGGCGTCGAGCGCGATGCGCGTCGCCGCGCACACGATCCACGCGGCCGCCGTGAGGCGCCCGGGCGCGAGCGCGAGCGCCGCCGTCGCGAGCAGCGTCGGGTTGAGCAGCAGCAGGCCCCAGTAGCAGGGCAGGCCGGCGCACTGATGCTGCATGACGTTCCAGCGCGCGTAGCGCTTCACGAAGCTGCCGACCGAGCGGCGCAGCGACACGCAGCGGACGACGGAGCGCGCGAGCACGACGCGCTTGCCGAGCCGCTCGGGGATCATGCGGCCCAGCACGAAGTCCTCGGCCAGCACGTCCTTGACGACGCCGAAGCCACCGAGCGCGCGCACGTCGCGCCAGCGCATCGCCATCGACTTGCCGACGACGTAGTCCTTGCCGAAGACGACCTTCGCCGCCGCGAGCGCGGGCGTGATCGAGCCCGACAGGTGCATGTTGTCGAGCGCCGAGCCGAGGCGCGCGCCGAATTGATCGTCACCCTGGCCCACGATGGGGTGGGTCACGAGGCCGACGCCGTCATCGGCCATCAGCGCCGCGATCTCGTCGAGGTAGCCAGGCGGCACGCGCGTGTTCGAGTCGCTGATGACGAGCAGATCGTTGCGCGCCGCGCGCGCGAGCGTCATGAGCTGGTTGACCTTGGGGTTGAGGCCGGGCTCACCGCGCTGCACGACGACGCGAAAGCGGCGCGGCCACTCGCGCGCGACGGCGACGGCCGTCGGGTACGCGGCGTCGTCGATCGAGCTGACGCCCAACAGCACCTCGTAGTCGGGGTAGGGCAGCGCCGCGAACGTGTCCAGGTTCTGGCGCAGACGATCGTCGAGCCCGCACAGCGGCTTCAAGATGGAGATCGGCGGCCGCCGCGCGGGCGCCGCGATGGGGCCGCGCACGTGTCGCCAGAGCACGAGCAGATGGCCCGTCAGCATCGTGATGCCGACCGCGGTCGCGCCCAGCAGCCCGAGCGCGACGAAGTGTGAAACGTCGATCTCCATGCGTGAGATCAGCGTAAAGGAGGCGCGTGACGCCTCCGTTCAAGCCTGGCGTCACTCGCGTGACGGCTTCGTGAAATCGCGGACCGGCGGGCTCAGACTTCGGCGCTCACGACGGGGTGCTCGGCCGAAAGCCGGTATCCCATGCCGCGCACGGTCTCGACGAGCGAGCCAGCGTCGCCGAGCTTGTCGCGCAGGCGCTTGACGTGCGTGTCGACGGTGCGCGTCGAGACGCCCGGCTTGTAGCCCCACACGTCCTCGAGCAGATCTTCGCGTGAGCGGACGCGTCCGCGGTGCTCGACGAGATAGATGAGGAGGCGCATCTCCATGGCGCTCATGTGCACCTCGTCGCCGCCCACGAAGACGTGGTACCCGTCGACATCGACCTCGAGCGGCCCGACGACGTAGCGGCGGCGCGCCGCGGGGGCCGACGTGCCGTTCGGCTCGCCGGGGGCCGGGCGTCCGCGCGAGCGCAGGATCGCGTTCACGCGCAGCACGAGCTCGCGCACGCTGAACGGCTTGACGACGTAGTCGTCGGCGCCGAGCTCGAAGCCAACGACGCGATCGATCTCGTCGCCCTTCGCCGTGAGCATGACGATCGCGGGCTGCGGCACCGAGCGATCGGCGGCGCGGATGCGCCGGCACACCTCGGTGCCCGGGATGTCGGGCAGCATGAGGTCGAGCAGGATGACGTCGGGCACGAACGACGTCGTCTCGGCGAGACCGTCGAGGCCCTTGTCGGCGGCGTGCACGGTGAAGCCGGCGGCCTCGAGGTTGTAGGTCAGAAGCTCGCGTAAATCGGGCTCGTCTTCGACGACGAGGACGCGGCGATCCGCACCTGCGGAGCCTACGGCGCTGGTTTCGGGAGTCATCGCGGACGGACACTAGGGGAGCTGCGTGACAGATTCATGTCAGCCGCGAAAACTCGCCGAAAAGAAAGCCGGGCCGCCCGCCGTCGGCGATGTCACGCCGCTGTCACCTGCGCGCCCTCGCCGTGCGGGACCTGTCACATCGTCGCCACATGTGAAACGCGCGCGCAAATCCTCGGATTGGTATTCCAGTTTTCGTTGCGAGGAACGCGACGCGCTTGATAGGGCTGGGCCGACTTCAACGTCATCAATTTTTTTGCGGAGGGTCTCAATGAATCGTCCTAGACACCTATTTGCGCTCGGGGCCGTGGCTGCGTGCTCCCTCGTCGCTCGGCAGAGCTTCGCGACCGACTGCGTGTCGCTCCCGAACTCGATCGTCCTCACGGGCTCGACGGCCTTCCAGACGGCCGCGCGGGCCATGGGCAAGCAGATGGCCGCTCTGGCCACGCCGATCACGCTCATCTACGAGAACGCACCCGGGCAGGGCTCGCTCGACGGCGCGACGAAGATCATGACGAGCCCCGATCTCACGAGCACCTCGGCGCAGTACACCGACACGACGGGGGCGGCGCTGACCTGCGACTTCACGACTCCGATGAAGGCCGACGTCGGCGTGTCCGACGCGTACTGGGAGACCTTCACGACGCTGGGCGCGAAGCCTGCGACGATCAAGGACGTCCCGGGACCCATCCAGGCCTTCCACTTCATCGTTCCGAAGGGCGATGCGACCTGGGGCGGCGCCTCGGCGGGCGTCATCACGGCCCCGATGGCGGCCGATATCTTCGGCTGCGGCGCGAACGCGAATGGCATGCTCGGCACGCCGGCGCACGCCTTCGCCGCTGGCAACGCGGGGATCTTCGTCCGCGGCGCGAGCTCGGGCACGCAGGCCGTCGTCTCGAAGGCCATCGGTCTCGACCTCTCGGCCTTCGTGGGCACGAGCCCGGCGGGGACGGGCAGCGGCAGCGACAACATGCGCAACAACGTGTCGGCGGGCATGGCCGGCGTGACGATCGGCTTCCTCGCGGCCGACAACTACGACAAGAACCGCGGCCTCGCCGTGGGCGCGGGCGGCGTCGATGCGCTCGCGTTCCAGGCCCCGCACCAGAACAAGGCGTACTTCGCCGACTCGTCGGCCACGTCGACCGACAAGCGCAACGTTCGCGACGGTCACTACGGCATCTGGGGTCCCGAGCACTTCTTCTTCGTCGTCGACGGCACGGGCGCGGCCACCGACGCGAAGGCGCAGACGTTCGTCACCGCCGTCAACAGCACCGACTACCTGACGGCGCTCGCCGGCGCGCGCGTCATTCCCCAGTGCGCGATGAAGGTCACGAAGTCGACCGACGGCGGCCTCCTCACGCCGTTCACGCCGGCCGATCCCTGCGGCTGCGCCTTCGAGGCGCTCGCGACGGGCGTCGCGGCGCCGGCCGACTGCACGGCCTGCACCGACAACACGGCCTGCGCGGCCAGCGGCAAGACCTGCCACCACAACTTCTGCGAATAGGGAGCGCTTGAACATGCTTATCAACAAGATCAAGACGGGATTGGTGCTGGTCGCCATCGGTTCGTTCCTGGGTGTTGGCGCTTGCGGCAGCAGCGGCAACGGCGGGGCGGCCGGTAAGGGTGGCAGCGGCGGCGCGGGCGGCGGCACGGCGGGCGTCGTCGGTACGGCGGGCGCGGGCGGCGGCACGGCGGGCGCGACGGTCGACGGCGGCGGCACGGCGGGCGCGACGGCGGACGGCGGCGGCACGGCGGGCGCGGCGGCGGGCAGCGACGGCGGCGGCAGCGCGGGCTCGGACGGCGGCACGCCGGACGGAAGCCCAGACGCGAGCGAGACGGGCCTCACGGGCGAGGCTCTTCACGAGTCGATCCTGAACGCCAACGAGACGACGGCCGGTGGCCTCACCGTTCCGACGACGCTGACGTCGATTCCTGTCGCCAGCTGCAAGTAACACGTCACCAAGAGCGACGGTCACCTCACGGTGGCCGTCGCTTGTTCGTTGAGGAGGGATCGTTTCTTGTATTCATGGCTTCGTTCGGTTGGCACCCCACGTCTCAGGGGCTCGAAGGTGGGATGTCGATCGCCGCGGGGTTTCACGCTCGTCGCGGTGATGGGGCTCATGCTCTTCGAGGCCGGTTCGGCGCGCGCGCAGACGACGCCCGATGACGTGACGCCGGCTCCCTCGGCGGAAGCGCCCGTGGTCGTCGGGCCCCAGGAGCCCGTGCCACCGCCACCTCCCGGCCCGTCGCCGGCCGAGCTGGCGTTGAAGGCGGACCAAGAGGCGCTCAAGGCCGATATCGCCGCGCTCAAGGAGCAGCTCGAGATCACCTCGGAGATCCTCGGCGCCGAACGTGAGCAGCGCGCCGAAGAGGTCATCGCCGTGCAGGAGCGCGCCGAGAAGGCCGAGGCCGCGCGGAAGCTCGCGCCCAAGATCAGCGGCTACGTTCAGAGCGACTGGAACATTCTCAATCAGGCCTCGTCGGATCAACTGAACTATTCGACGGGCAACCCGGACAACGATCAACGCTTCTTGATTCGCCG
>DATAZS010000425.1:0-3588 GCA_036271915.1 Polyangia bacterium | reverse complement strand
AGTAGCGGACGGCGTCGATCTTGATGGACGGCGTCGTCACGGGCATGACGATCGTCGCGTTGATGCCGAGGCGCTGCGCCGACAGCGCGACGCCCTGCGCGTGGTTGCCAGCCGACGCGCAGATCACGCCCGCGGCGCGCTCGGCGGGCGTGAGCCGCGCCATGCGGTTGTACGCGCCGCGAATCTTGAACGAGAAGACGGGCTGCAGGTCTTCGCGCTTTTGAAGGACGCGCGCGCCGAGACGACGCGAGAGGCGCGCCATGGGCTCGAGCGGCGTCTGAACGGCGACGTCGTAGACGCGCGCGTCGAGGATCTTTCGAACGTAGTCGATCACGCCCTAAGCTCACACCGCGATCGGTGCGAGCGCAAGGGCCGCGCGGAAGGTGTCTGCGATCAGCGCATCAACGGCGCGGTTCCTTCACGCCCTGGCACGTCAAGTGGAAGCCCGTGGCGCCCGCCGTCGGCAGCGGCCCGCAGAACGCGTGGCATGGCGTGCCGGGCGGAAAGCAATCGCACGTGGGAGCGGCGCCGCCGTCGCGCGCGCGGCACGCGGCGGGCAGCGGGCGGCACGTGTAGGTCGTCGGGATCTCGAAGACGTCGCTCAGATAGATCTCGCAGTAGCTCGTGCGCACGTCGCAGAAGCGCGGACCGCACGCCGCCCAATCGGGGACGGTCGTGTCGCAGCCGCCCATGACGGCGAGATCCACGCCCGCCGCATGCGCGAGGCAGTCGTTCTCGTAGACCTTCCCGTCGCAGCCGCACGCGAGCGCGCGCGTGGCCTCGCACGAAGCGGGCGTCGGCGCACAACGGCCCGGCGCGGGGCCGCGACCGCATAGGCCCGGCGCAAAGACGCAGTGACGACCTTCGCCGCACGCGGCGTTGCTGAGACACGCCGTCTCGACGGCGGCGGGCGCGTGGCGCTTGCAGGCGCCCGTCGACGCAGCGACGACGATCGCGAGGAGCAGGACCGCGCGCGCCGTCACCGACGCGCGCGCCGACGGAACCCGAGGGCGGCCAGCGCCAAGCCAGAACAACCGAGCCACCGCGGCATCGTACCGCCTCCGTCGCCGAACGTGCACGCGCACGCGGTCGTGCCCGCCGTCGCGTCGGCGCTGGGCGCGCCCGCGGCACCGGCGGCGCCCGTCGCCGCGCCTGCGGCGCCGCTCGTCGTCGCGCCCGCGCCGCCGCCGCTCGCCCCCGCTTCGGCCGAGCTAGCGCCGCCGCTCGCGCCCGCGACGCCGCCGCCCAGCGAGCCGCCCGCGTCCGTCGTACCCGCGCCCGCACCTCCCGACGCGCCCGCGTCTTCACCGCTCGCGCCTGCCGTTCCCGAGATCGCCGGATTGGCGACCCACGCGGCGACGCAGTGATTCTGCGTGTCGCAGCCGCATTCGCTCGGGCACGTCGCGCCGCACGGACCGCTCGGCACGCTGGCGTAGTTGCCACCGCGCAGCGACTTCATATCAGCCGCCTGCTTGCCGTTGGCGTTGGCCGCGCAGTGAGCCGTCGCGATCGCGTTCACATCGGCGTCGCTGCACGTGTACGGCGCGTCGGTCGCCGTGCCGTCGGGCGTGCCGTTGCAGATCTTGCCGCCACCATTGAGACTGGGGCCCTGCAACGTCTTCAGCACCGATTGCCCCGCGGCGAGGCTCATGTACGCCGCGACGTACTCCGAACGCTTGACGTCCGGGTTCGGCACACCGAGGCCGTCCCAGCTCACGCCGTCGCCCTTCTGCATGGCGAACATGTGCGAGAACCCCTTGAAGCCGTCGCCGCCCGGCATGAGCGCGTACACGTTGTCGAGCGCGACGACCTTCGCGTCGGCGGAATCGCCGCCCGGGTAGAAGCGTTTCTTCTGCGCGGCCGCGGCCTTGATCAGGTTCTGATCGTTGTTGGCGACGCCGATCGTGTTCATGATGTGAAAGTCCATGAGGTTGGGGAACGCGCTCTGGTGATCGGCCCACCAGTCCGTGGGCCAGCCACCGCTCGCCATGCCCGTCCAATCGTTGATGGCCTCGTGCATCGCCAACAGGTAGCCCCAGAAGTACGTCGCGCCGTAGGCAGAGCCCGAGAACGCGTCGTACGCGACGCCGTCGCCGAGGGCCTGGCACGCCGTGCCCGTGTGCGCGCCGCCCGTCTTCGTATCGAGCTCGAACTCGAAGATGCTCGGCGCCTGGATGTTGAAGACCTCTTCCAGCGTCGAGATCACCTTGTCACCGTACGGACAGAACGCCGCGGGCAGCGACGCCTGGCCCGTGGGCGCCGTGTTTTGGATGCACCAGCGCGTCTTCGTGAGCGTCTGCCCCGCGCACGCCGTCGCGAGCGTGTAGCCCGGACAGCACTGCGCGCGCGCCGACGAGGCCGCGGCCATGAGGCCGATGAAAGTGGCGACGCCGAAAAGAACGCGGACGCGGGGGCTCATAACCGGCGTCATGGCCGGCCCGCGCGCGCCTCATTGAAAAAACGTGCGCGCCCGCGCGCGTCGCGTCGTCACGGGACGATGTAGCCGCAGTCCTGGAACTGGAAGTTCAGCTCGATGCTGAAGTCGGAGTTGTAGCTGTGGCGCTCGGCGTTGAACAGATCGAGCGTGTAGACATTGCCGGGCGTGATGCCGAGCGCCGCCGCCTGCGCGTCGAGGTTGACGGAGCCCATCGTGTCCTCGTGCAGCCCGCCGAGATCGACGGCCAGCTTGCCGTTGATGAAGATCCACACGTCGTCGTCGCCGTGGAACGTGAACGTCTGGCCGCTGTTGTACTTGAACTTCGCGTGGATCTCCGTCGTGAAGCTGTAGTTACGCGGCGTCGTCCCATTTTGATCGAACCCAGAGTTCCCCCAGCCCGCGCCGTCGAGGGGGAAGAACTTGTTGCTCGAGAACACGAAGTTGCCCTGACCGTTCGGGACGAGATCGAAGTAGACGAGGTAGGTCTGGTTGACGGCGTCGTCGGACGTGTACCACTGGTTGAAGTTCGCGGCCGTCGTCGTCATCGCGCCGAACGGACACGGCCCCATCGGGTTCGCCGTCACCTTGCCGAGCTCGCACGCGCCCGTGTAGATCGGCTTGCGCGGCGCGGGCACGCCGCCGTCGACCGCGATGGGGAACTCGGGCGCGACGAGGCCCGTCGTGATCCCACGTCCCTCGAAGACCTCGAAGTCCGGGTGCCCTCCCGGTTGCAGCGTTCCCATGTACGCTGGAAGCGCGCCCTTGAAGTCGCGCACGACGCCGCGAAGCTTTCCGCAGACGCTGGGCGCCGTCGCCTGCACGGCGCCGTTGGTCGTCGCGAGCTCCGCGGCCGAGACGGCCGGACCGAGCTTGTATCCGCCGCTCTCCGTCATCGTGTATCCGTCATCGGGGATCATCGGCGGGGAGTAAGGAGGCGCGTCGCTCGCGTCGGTCGCGCTCGCGGCGGCGTCGTCAGCGGGTTTCAGCCCCGACGGCGCGCCGCAGCCTGCGAGCGCGAACCCGAGCGCGATCGTCAACCCGCGGCGCACGCGTTCACCACCCCGTATCGCCGGTGCCCTTGTTGATCGCGAACGACGCCGAGCCCTCGTACGACAGACCGCCCGCGCCCGGGCTCGTCACGGTGACGTTCG
>DATAZS010000424.1:0-2821 GCA_036271915.1 Polyangia bacterium | reverse complement strand
CGGTTTCCCCGACTATCGGCACCCCCCCTGGAATATTGAGGAAAGCGAGGGGAGATCGGCCGACGTCTGACGATATTTCTTGTCGTGGTTTGCCGCCTGCAAAATTCCCTGCGGCTGCAGCCATCGCGCGGGTCGCTCCGCGCGTCACTTCGCGCGTCACTTCGCGGGTCGATTCACGCGGCACTTCGCGCATCACTCCGTACCTTTTCGGAGCGAACCGCGGAGCCCACGTGCCGGGGCGCCGATGACGGCCCCGGTCCTGGTCGTCGGCGGCGGGATCGGCGGGCTGGCGGCCGCGCTCGCGCTCGCGCGCCTGGGGCTGGAAGTCGTCGTGTTCGAACAGGCACAGGCGATCGGCGAGATCGGCGCCGGCATCCAGCTCGGCCCCAACGCGTTCGCCGCGTTCGACGCGCTGGGCGTCGGCGATCAGGCCCGCGAGCGCGCCGTCTACACCGAACGGATGGTGCTGATGGACGCGGTCGACGGGACGGAGGTCGTGAGCCTCCCCGTCGGCGCCGCGTTCCGGCGCCGCTTCGGCAATCCCTACGGGGTCGTCCATCGGGCGGACGTGCATCGCCTGCTGCAGGAAGGGGTCGAGGCCACGGCCCGCATCGCGTTCCACACGGCCACGCGCGTCGAGCGGATCGACCTGCGTGACGACGGGGTGTCGCTCGTCGACCAGCACGGTCGCCGCCACGACGGCAGCGCGCTCGTGGGCTGTGACGGGGTGCGTTCGGTCGTGCGCCAGCAGCTGGTCGGCGACCCCGTGCGCGTGTCGGGCCACGTCGTCTATCGCGCGGTCGTCGACGCCGTCGATTTTCCCGCCGACCTCGCGTGGAACGCGCCGGTCGTCTGGGGCGGACCGGACTGCCATCTCGTCCACTATCCGTTGCGCCACGGCGAGCAATACAACGTCGTCGTCACGTTCCACAGCGATCGGCCCGAGACCTGGGGCGTGACCGAAGGCAGCCGCGACGAGGTCACGCGCTTCTTCCAGGATATCGCTCCGCGTCCGCGCCAGTTGCTCGATCTGCCGAAGCGCTGGACGCGCTGGGCCACGGCCGACCGCGAGCCGATCGCGCGCTGGAGCTTCGGCCGCGCGACGCTGCTCGGCGATGCCGCCCATCCGATGCTGCAATACCTCGCGCAGGGCGCGTGCATGGCGCTCGAGGACGCGGTGACGCTCGGCTGTGCCGTGCGTCGTCATCCGGGCGACTGGCCGGTCGCGCTCGCGCACTACGAGCGCTCACGCGTGGCACGGACCGCTCGCGTCGTGCTCTCGGCGCGCGAGATGGGGCGCATCTATCATGCGAAGGGCGTCGAGCGCCTGGTCCGCAACGACCTCTGGCGCGAACGCCCGCCCGAACGCTTCCACGACGCGCTCGAATGGCTCTTCGGCTGGCGCGTCGAACACTGCCTCGCGGATTGAATTCCGCGTTTCCTTCCACTCAACTCACATCCCGAAGAATGAAATACACGTTCGAACCCGAAGCCACCGTCGCCGTGCCCGTCGCGGGCAGCGATCAGCTCTTTCCTGTGCGGCGCATCTATTGCGTCGGCCGCAACTACGCCGCGCATGCACGCGAGATGGGCTTCTCCGACCGCGAGCCGCCGTTCTTCTTCTGCAAGCCCGACAACGCGATCGTCGTCGTGCCGCCGGGCAAGACGGTCGACGTGCACTACCCGAGCCTGACCGCCAACCTGCACCACGAGATCGAACTCGTGATCGCGATCGGCAAGTCGGGTCGCGACATTTCCGTCGACGCGGCGATGAGTCATATCTGGGGCTACGGCGTCGGCCTCGACATGACCCGGCGCGACCTGCAGTTCCAGATGCGCGACAAGGGCCGTCCGTGGGAGATCGGCAAGGCGTTCGACGAATCCGCGCCGATCAGCCCGCTCGTGCCCGCCGCGGCGTTCGGCGCGATCGCGAAGCAGGTGATCTGGCTCAAGGTCGACGGCGTCGAGAAGCAGCACGGCGACCTGTCGGACCTGATGTGGTCGGTGCCCGAGATCATCGCGAACCTGTCGACCTATTTCACCCTCGAGCCGGGCGACCTGATCTACAGCGGGACGCCCGAAGGCGTCGGCAAGGTCGACCGGGGCCAGACGGTCGACGGCGGCGTCGACGGCGTCGGGACGATCTCCGTGCGCTTCGTGTGAAGCGACGGCATCCGCGGGTGTCGTCTTTCTTGACACCCGTCGTAGGCACTGCGTTCGGGCGACGCGCCGCTCCCGAGGACGGGCGCGCGAACACCTAAGCGAGCGTCCGACACGGCCCGTTTCTTGCGCTGCTTTCTCGGTGGAGGCCGCGCGATCCACGCGTGGTTGTCACGCGATGGAGCGTCGGATGGTGGTCGAGCGCCTGTGGTACGAGGGGAGTCCCTATCTCTATGCCGCGACGGGCATGTTGTCCGCGCTCGATGCCCGCGGCTCCTTGCTGATGCAGGGCTCGGCGTCGCTGTTGTGCTGCGCGGCGCTGACGATCATCGCGTTCCGCTGGATCCACCGCCGCGACAGCATGCCGACGGGCGCGTTGCCGATCGACGAGTCGCGCTACCTGCCGATCATCACGCAGGACGTGTTCGCGCGCGAGCGACGCAAGGGCTGAGCTGCATCACTTGCCGAGGAGGCGCGCCTTGATCCTGCCGGCGATGCTGCGCGCGAGCAGGCGCCGCGTTCGGGCTCGCAGCGTTCGCCACTCGGGCCACGCGCGGAGCGCGGGCTGATCCACTCGTCCGAGCGCACGCAGCGTGTCCCAGTGCATGCGCGGACCACCGAAGAGGTCCCGGTTGGTCTTCACGAAGACGAGCTCCCCGGG
>DATAZS010000423.1:0-3656 GCA_036271915.1 Polyangia bacterium | reverse complement strand
GTCGTCCTCGTGAACCCTTGGCCGGGGAAGACCTTAAGGATCTACAAAAACGGCGCCGACGCCGGCGCGCAGGCCGCGACCGAGATCACGATTTCCACGGCAAAGGGCGACGTCCTCGCCGTCGGGACGGACGGAACGACGTATTCGGACCTCGTGTCCAAGTTGACGATGTAGTCGTCAGCAAGAAAACGCACCGCACCCCGCCGATCGCGTGCCAGACTTCCCCCGCAAATGATGCGCGTCGAGCTGGATTCGTTCGTTCGCGCACGCCCGCGGTGCATTTTGCTTGGTCGTGCGCGCGCGTTCGGCGCCGTCGGCTTCGCGCTCTGGTTCGCGGCGTGCGGTCAGCTTCCCGACGCGTCGTCGACATCGACGCCGTCGGTAAACGGGGTCTCGCAGACGCAGTCGGCGATTGTGGGCGGCACGGCCGACACGACCGACACGGCGGTCATGGCGCTCGTGCACCAGATCTCGGCGACCGGATCGACGGCGTGCTCGGGCACGACGATCGCGGTCGTGGGCGCGTCGGCCATCTTCCTCACGGCCGCCCACTGCGTCGTCGCCAACGACGGCATGGACCACGTCACGCTCCCCGTCACCGTCGGCGATCCGACGTCGATGTTCGTCCTGCCGGGTCCCGATTGGATGACGAACTTCTCGCAGAACCAATACTTCGGCGTGAGTCAGGTCGCGGTTCACCCGTGCTACGACGGCGCCGTCGACAGCCCGTACGACGTCGCGCTCGTGCGCTACGTCGGCGCGCTGCCGTCGACGCCCATCATCCCCGCGATCACGCCCGCCGAGGACAAGCTCGCCGTCGGCACGCCCCTCACGGTCGTGGGCTTCGGCAAGACGACGACGAACGACATGAACTCGGAGCGCTTCGAGGTCACGCGCGCGATCGCGTCGCTCACGGGCCAGCAGTTCATCTACTCGCAGACCGACAACAAGGGCGCCTGCGAGGGCGACTCGGGCGGGCCCGTGATCGTGCAGACGACCGACGGGCCGCGCGTGGCGGGCGTCACGTCGTTCGGCGATCCGAACTGCAACATGGAGGGCGCGAGCGTGCGCGTCTCACCCGTGTCGAATTTCATCGCGGGCTTCATCGCGTCTGCACCGACGACGTTGTCGTGCGACGAGTGCTCGCTCGCGTCGGTGGGTCCCGGCAACGCCTGTATCAACCAGGGCATCGTGTGCGGCGAGTCGACCACGCCGTGCGGAAAATTTCTGACCTGCGCCGGCAAGTGCACGACGAGCGCCTGCATCAATCAATGTGCGACCGCCAACGCGCAGGGGGCGTCGCAGTACAACGATGTCGTCAGCTGCCAGTGTGGCGGCGCTTGCCAGACGGCCTGCGCGCCGTACGAGGCTTGCGGCGGCACGCAGACGGATCCGGGGACGCCCGCGTCGACCTTTCACCCGACGTGCGCCTCGTTGACGGGGATGAGCGGCGCGGCGGGCGCGAGCGGTACCGCGGGCGCGAGCGGTAGCGCGGGCGCGAGCGGCACGGCGGGCGCGAGCGGCACGGCGGGCGCGTCGGGCAGCACGACCGCGTGCGGCCTCTCCGATCCGCGCGCGGCCTGCGAGTCGTGCATCGAGAACACCTGCTGCACGCAGGCCGAGACCTGCGGCTCGGACCCGACGTGCGCGGCTTGCCTCAAGAGCGCGACCACGGACTGCAGCAGCAGCTTCGCGTACAACCAGCTCACGAGCTGCCTCACCGGCTGCGCGGGGACGCCGTGCGCGGGATCGAGCCCCACGACGACGACCACGACGACGACGACGGGCAGCGCGGGGAGCGCGGCAGCGACAGGGACCGCCGGCGCCACGGGCAGCGCCGGATCCTCGGGCGGTCAGTCGGGGTGCAGCTGCGCCGTGAGCTCGACGCCGGGACGCTCGTCGGGAGTCGCCTTGCTGATGGCGCTCGGGCTCGTCGTCTCGCGTTCGCGCGCGCGCCGGCGCCTCTAACGCGCGGGCGCGCGCTCGGGGCGCATGCCCAGCAAGAGGCCCGCGAGGACGAACGCGGCGCCGGCGAGGCTGCTGGGCGCGAGGTGTTCGTGGCGCACGACGGCGCCGAGCGCGATCGCGATCACGGGCACGATCACCGTGACGTACGCGGTGCGCGTGACCGACCACCGGTTCACGAGCCACGACATGATGACGTACGCGCCGAGTGAGCCGCCCACGGTGAGATAGACGAGCGGCCACGCCGCGTCGAACGTCGTCGGCAACCCGTGCGCCTCGCCGAGCGCGAAGCTGAACGCCGCCGCGATGGGCGCGCCCACGGCGCAGCCGACGGCGTTCGCGCCGAACGGATCCTGGCGCGGACCGCGCTTGAAGATCACGGTTCCGAGGCTCGCGGCCGTCGCGCCCACGAAGATCGCGCCCATTCCGAGGGGGGAGACACGCGCGCTCAGCGAGGACGAGAACAGCAGGGCGACGCCGCCGAACGCGACGACGGCGCCCAGGATCTTGCCCGGCGTGAGGCGCTCCATGCCGAGGGCGCGCGTCATGAGCGCGCTCGTGAGCGGGATCGTCGCGTAGACGACGGCGGACAGCCCCGACGGCACGCGCATCTCGCCCCAGTACAGCAGCGGCAGGTTGACGCCGAACTGCGTGACGCCGTAGCCGAGAGCCGCGCGCAGCGCCGCGCCACGCGGCAACGCTGTTCCGCGTACACGGGTCCACGCCATGAGCAGCACCGCCGCGAGCGCGAGCCGCAGCGTGGCCGCCCACACGGGCGCCAGCGCGTCGTTGCCGATGCTGATGACGAGGAACGTGCTGCCCCAGATCGCGCCGCACGCGGCGAACGCCATCCACGGGCGCGCATCGGAGGAGGGCGCGTCGTCAGTCGGAGCGGTCACGGCCCACGTTTACCACTGCCTCGATCCGCGCGCGCGTCGGCGCGTCGATCGGTGGCAGGTGGTTCGCCGTCGTGCGTTTCACGCGCGCGTGACGACGCGCGTCGGTCCGCGGGAGAAAGCGGTACCACGATGGATCCAACAGTTCCGGTGACGTGTAGATCCAGACACGCGCTCCCCGGCGCGGACCACCATGTTGCAAGTCGTTACGATGGTCAGGCGCACACCCGCGAAGCTCCCTGCCTTCTGGCGTGCTAGCGTCCCGCGGGCGGTGGGAGCGAACGACCAAGGGGCGGATGCGGCGAAAGGCGAGCCGCGGCGCGCAGCCGGTGAAGCCGCAGCTCCCGTCGACGACGCGACCGAAGCCGCGTCGTGGCTCGTCGCGATCGCGGTGCGCGCCGACCGCGCGGCGTTCGCCCGTCTCTTTGGCGTGTACGCACCGAAGGTCAAAGGTCACCTCGTCGCGCGCGGCGCGGCCGTCGGCGTCGCCGAGGAGCTCACGCAGGACGTGATGCTCACTGTGTGGCGCAAGGCCGCGCAGTTCGATCCGGACAAGGGGACGGTGGCGGCGTGGCTCTACACGATCACGCGCAACCGGCTGTTCAATCACCTGCGCGACGCGCGCTATCCGCAGCCCGAGCTCGAGGTCGACGCGTCCGCTGATGCCGCCGCCGCGCGGCCCGACGAACGGCTCGCGTCCGCAGAGCGCGGCGCGCGCCTCGCGCGCGCCCTGCGCCAGCTGCCGCCCGAGCAGCACGCCGTGCTGCGTGATGCGTATTGGCGCGGACAGACGCT
>DATAZS010000422.1:0-10045 GCA_036271915.1 Polyangia bacterium | reverse complement strand
CGCCGCCTTGTCGATGCCCTCGAACAGCTCTTTCTGTCCGGCGGTGAGGCGGCTCACGATCGAGCGGATGTTCGCCGTGCGCTGCTTGTAGGCCTCGGCGCGCACCTGATCGGGCGAGCCCGACATGACGGCGTCCATGAGCGGCGTCGGCTTGATCGGCACGACGTTGCCCGAGTCGAGCTTGGAGTTCGACTTCTTCTCGACGAACGGCGCGCCCGTGTTGATGCGCACCTGGAAGCCGGCGAGGTCATTGGCCGAGCAATCCTTGCCGCCGTTCTTGCAAACCTGATCGCCGATCTCGACGAGGTTGCCGACGATGATTTTGCCCGACGTGTCGAACACGACGCCGTAGTTCTTCTGCGCGGCGGCGCCCGTCTTCGCCTGGTACGCCGCGAGCGACTCCGCGTCGGCGTGCGTCTTCTTGATGTGACGCTCGACCTCGTTATAGAGGGCGATCGTGTCGTAGTAGTAGTTGAACAGTCGGTCGACGACGATGTCGTCGAGGCGGAAGTAGTCGACGCGGAAGATCTTGCTCGTGTCGGGCCGCGGGTCGAGCTTGATCTTCTCGAGGTCCGCGATGAGCGCCGGATCGTAGTCGAGCGCGTCCTTCTTCTGCTGCGACATGCGCTGCTGGCTGTAGGCCACGGCCGTGCCCACCTGCGTGAGCGTCTTCTGCATCTCGTCGAGCTCGGCCTTGACCGTCTTCGCGGCGTGGTTCGCCGTGTTCATGTTGGCGCGGCCGACGCCTGAGATGCCGAGGCCCGCGCCGAGCGCGAAGCCCGCGAGGCCGACGATGACGGCCGTCACGATCGTCGCCTTGCCGCGTCCCGAGCGGATGTTCTCGACGGGCGCGCCGTCGTCGATCGTCCGCAGGTCGAACTGGCCTTGCTGCGGCTTCATCGAGGCGTACGGATCGAGCGCGGCGGGCGGCGCCATCGGGGCGGCCGGCTGAGCGGCAGCGCCAGGCATCGAGGGCGCGCGACCGGGCGCCTGCGGAAACCCTGCGGGGAGACCGGGCCGGCTCGCGGGCGCGGGGCCCGGCGCGGGCGCGCCACCCGGCGCCGCGGCGCCCTCGGGGCGCTTGAGACCCAAGCGCGCTTTCAGATCGCTGATGTCTTTGGCGGGCGGAGCGCCAGGCTTACGGTTCTGGTCCACGAGGTCCTCCGGCGTGTCTGCGGCTGGTTCGCGATCACGTAACGCGCATCGCGAGCGAGGGCGGCGTACGGAGACCGGACCATACTGACGGCCATCTGGGCTGTCAAGCGAACCCCGCCAAAATACAGAACGTTTCTGGATTTGGACGAGGCGGAATGAGTGTCCGCGTGAGGCGCAATCCGTGCGACGAGATCGCGCGCGCGACGACGGTCAGGCCGCTTTGAGAAAGGCTTCGATCGCCCACGCGGATTGAGGCGGCAGGTTGCTGAACTTGATGCCGACGCTCTTGCCGCTCTCGAGCGACATCGTCTCGCCGGAGGCCGTCAGCACTTCCTTCTGTCCGGGCAGCTGGAACTGCAGGCCCATGAAGCGCGGCGCCTCGGCGACGCCCGGCTCGAGCAGCGGAACGAGGCGCGCGCCTGTTCGGCTGATGTCCGTCATGAGGCACATGTACGGATGCCCGTTCAAGAAGCGATTGACGAGCAGCTCGGTGCCGACGCGACCGAAGCCGCGCCGATCCGAAGCCGAGTTGCGCTTGTCGTGACGGCGGTCGAGGACGCGAACGTTGGTAGACATGGGAACCTCCAGGAAGGACGTTTCCCTACATGTAAGTTGATTGAATTCGGAGGTCAAATTTTTCGCTGTTCTGCCGAAGGTGCAGTGGCCGCGCGACACCCCCGCAAAATCAAACCACTCGTCAAGCGCCGGCCTGCGGTCCTATATCCCCCGAAACATTGACTCGGAGCGCAGCGGTGCTCGATAATCCGGCCTCCCTTTGGCGCGATCCAAACGCGTCATCAACTCCCAGCTTCGTCTCTTCTCGCAGTTCTCCGACAGGCAAGACGCACCTCGTCGCTATCAATTGACCTTCCGACCTTCCATCTCCACGTTTTCTTTTTTTCATCCCAGCAGAGGAGCCAGGACATGCACCGCATGAAGATCGGTCTTGTCGCCGCCATCATTTTGGCCGCGCTCACCGGTGGTCTCTATTCCTTGGTCACGACGGAGCTCAAAGACACCGTCGTTCGCGAGGTGGGATCCGAGGTCACGCGTAGCCAGAAGATGCACCAGTCGATCGCGCGCCTCGAGGCGCTCGACTTCGCGAACCTCGTGGCAGGTCTCAGCCACCGGGCCGCGATCGTCGGCGTGTTCGACAAGGCCGACGAGACGGGGCGCCGCCAGGCGGCCTTCGAGCAGTGCGAGGACGTGAACTCGTTCCTTCAAAAGGGCGGCTCGCGCAAGGCGGACATCGTCGCGATGCTCGACTCGGCCGGCAAGGTCATCGCGCGTGACCTCAACGTCAACGCGATGTACGGCGAGGATCTGCGGGCGAAGTACCCGGTCGTCGGGCTCGCGTTGCGCGGTGAGGCGACGAAGGACATCTGGACCTTCGACGGCCGCATGATGCGCGTCGCGGTCGCGCCCGTGATCCACCCGGACGGCAGCACGAAGGGCGCGCTGCTCGTCGGCTACGTCGTCGACGCGCGTGACGCGCAGAACAAGGCCGATCTCCTGGGCGCGCAGGTCGGCTACTTCCACGACGGCAAGATGGCGACGTCGAGCTTCGTGTCCGAGGGCGCGGGCGACAGCGCCAAGGAAGACGGCAACAAGACGCAGGCGCTCAACACGGTGCTGTTCCAGTCGGCGGAGAAGTGGGGCCAGGAGGCGCTCGCGAAGAACCAGCCGACGCCCGAGTTCAAGCTCTCGCTCGACGGGCGTGAGTACGCGGCCATCGCGGCGCCGCTGCAGGGCAACGCCTTCAGCAAGACGAGCGGCGTCGTCGTCCTCAAGTCGATCTCCGACATCCTCGAGCCCGTGTCCGACGTCGGCATGAAGATCATCGTGTTCGGCGTGCTCGCCATCATCGTCGCGCTGGGCGCGAGCGTGACGACGGCGCTGCGCTTCATCAAGCCGCTCGACAAGATCGAGCTCGGCGTGG
Source organism: Polyangia bacterium (assembly GCA_036271915.1). GTDB lineage: Bacteria > Myxococcota_A > Polyangia > Fen-1088 > Fen-1088 > DASZFV01. Next base: position 6,951 of record DATAZS010000422.1, on the reverse strand, counting down.
CCGAGATCATCAACGGCAACATCGACTACATGTTCAAGCCCGTGGGCCAGGACTTCGAGGGCTTGTCGAACGCGCTCAACGTCATGCTCGCGCGCTTGCTGGGCCGCGAGGAGCCCAACGAAGAGGAGGGCGAGGACGAGGCCGACGAGGCCAACAAGTGGAAGTCGGAGCAGATGCTCGTCGAGGAGGCGAGCCCGACGGCGGCGGCCGGCGGCGATCCCGAGGCGGCGGCGATGGGCCAGGAGGGCGAGCCCATCTACTACAACCGCATCTTCAACGAGTACAACGCGGCGCTGAAGAGCCAGGGCAAGCCGACGAAGGGCATCACGATCCAGGCCTTCACGGCGAAGCTGCGGCTCATCGAGGGCGGCCTCAAGCAGAAGTGGAAGTGCCGCATGGTGCGCTTCCGCGTGAACACGCAGGGTGACCAGGTGACGCTCAAACCAGTCGCGATTTTCTGAGCGCGCACCGAAGCGATTTTGCGAATCCGAAGCGCGTCCCAGCCAGCCGGCTCGGACGCGCTTCGCTTTGTTCGCTCTGATTCGCCGCACACGCTAAAGTCGCTGGCGTGATTCAGACGGGGCTCGACGTTCTATGCGCGGAGCGGCTGGACCTCTTGCGCGGAAGGCGCGTCGGCGTGCTTTGTCATCCGGCGAGCGTCGCGCGAGACCTGACGCACGTCGTGGATCGACTGATCCAGGCGGGCGTGCGGCCGACGCGGTTGTTTGGGCCGGAGCACGGCGTTCGCGGCGAGGCGCAGGACATGATCGGCGTCGAGCACGGCAAGGACGCGCGCACGGGCATCCCCGTGTCGAGCCTCTATGGCGAGACGTTCGAGTCGTTGACGCCGGGCGCGGCGGACCTCGCGGAGGTCGACGTGCTCGTCGTCGATCTGCAGGACGTCGGCAGCCGCTACTACACGTACGTGTGGACCATGGCGCTCGCCATGCAGGCGGCGGCGCGCGCGGGGGTGGCCGTCGTCGTGCTCGATCGGCCGAATCCGCTGGGCGGTCTGGCCATCGAAGGTGGCACCGTCGAGCCCGCGTGCGAATCGTTCGTGGGCCTCGGCGCCGTGCCCGTGCGCCACGGCATGACGGCGGGCGAGATCGCGCGCCTCGTGCGCGCGGGCCTGCCGTGGGGCGCGCCGCGGTTCGCGCGGCCGCTCGACTGTGATTTGACGGTCGTGCCCGCGCGCGGGTGGCGGCGCGCGCACGACTTCGCGGACACGGGCCTGCCGTGGGTCATGCCGTCGCCCAACATGCCGACGCTCGACACGGCGTTCGTCTATCCGGGGCAGTGCCTCGTCGAGGCGACGAACCTGTCGGAGGGGCGGGGCACGACGCGTCCCTTCGAGATCGCGGGCGCGCCGTTCCTCGACGGGTATCGGCTCGCGGCGCGCCTCGACGGTATGAAGCTCGCGGGCGTACTTTTCAGGCCCGTGTCATTCCGCCCCATGTTCCACAAGTTCGCGGGGCGCTCGTGCGGCGGCGTGCAGTTTCACGTCACTGACCGCGCGGCGTTTCGGCCCTACCTCGCGGGCCTCGCGTTCCTCGCGGCCGCGCGCGCCGAGGCGCCCGCCGATTTTCGCTGGCGCAGCGATCCGTACGAGTTCGTCGCCGATCCGCCCGCGATCGATCTGCTGACGGGCAGCGATGTCGCGAGGCGCGGCATCGAGGCGGGCGCGTCCGTGCACGATCTCGCGGCCGGCTTCGTCGAGTTCGAGCGGGCCTTCGCCGAGCGTCGACGCCCGCACCTGCTCGCGGAGTACAGCTAGCCGACATGGAGGTCGCGCTCTTCGGCGGCAGCTTCAATCCTCCGCACGTCGCGCACCAGATGGTGGCGCTCTACGTGCTCGAGACGGCGGGCGTCGACCAGGTGTGGTTCGTGCCGTGCTGGAAGCACGCGTTCCACAAGCCGCTCGCGCCGTTCGAGAACCGGCTGCGCATGTGCGAGCTGGCCGTCAAAGGTCTCGGGCCGCGCGCGCGCGTCACGGAGATCGAGCGCACGATCGGCGGCCCGAGCCGCACGCTCAACACCGTGCGCCGCCTGCGCAAGCTGCACCCGCAGCACGAGTTCTCTTTGATCATCGGCAGCGACATCGTCGAGGAGGTGCCGCAGTGGTACCGCTCCGAGCAGCTGCAGGCGATGGTGTCGTTCGTCGTCGTCGGGCGGCGCGGCGCGAAGGGCGCGGCCGACCACACGGCCATCACGATGCCCGAGGTCAGCTCGACCGAGGTTCGTCAGCTGCTGCGCACGGGGAAGTCCGCCGAGGGGCTCGTGCCGCGCGCCGTGCTCGACTACATCTATCGCCACGGTCTGTATCGAGAGCCCGCGTGAGCAACTCCACGTCGGAAGGCGAGGGCGCCTTCGGCGAGGGCCCACCCGAGCCGACGCCGTCTGTCTTCATGATGGGCGCCGGCGTCGTCGGCGCGACCCTCGCGGCGCGCCTCGCGCGCGCGGGCGTCTCCGTGATCGGCCTGCACGGACGGCAGGTCCAGCCCACGCGCGCGATCTCGGGTGTCGTCGCGAGCACGGGCGACCTCCCCGACGTCATCAAGGACGCAGACGTCGTCATCATCGCGGTGCGCGACGAGCGCATCAGTGAGGTCGCCGAGCGGCTCGTCGACGAGCAGCGCTTGTCGCCCAGACACATCTTGCTGCACACGGCGGGCATGAAGGCCGCGGCGAGCGTGCTCGCCGTCGCGCGGCCGCACGTGCGCGCCGTCGGCACGCTGCACCCGCTCGTGTCGTTCGCCGACCCGCGCGTCGCGATGGAGCAAATGAAGGACATCACGTTCGGCGTCGAGGGCGACGAGCCCGCGCGGGCCGCCGCGCAGGAGCTCGTGCGCGCCATGGGCGCGCGCGCCGTGTTCCTCGACGGCGAGAACCTGCCGCTCTATCACGCGGGCGCCGTGCTCGCGTCGAACTACGTCGTCGCGCTCGTCGACCTGGCGCGGCGGCTGCTCGTCACGGCAGGCGTGCCCGCGGACGAGGCGCTGCCGGCGTTGATCCCGCTGCTGTCGAGCGTCGTGCAGAACCTCGCGACGGTCGGCCTGCCGGGGGCGCTCACGGGGCCCGTCCAGCGCGGCGACGTCTCGTCGGTCGAACAGCACGTGCGCGCTCTCGAGGCGCGCGCGCCCGAGACGCTGGACCTGTATCGCCTCCTGGGGCGCGACGTGCTGCGGCTCGCACGCGACAAGTCGAACCTCGACGCCGACACTGTCGAGCGGCTCGAGGGTCTGTTCGCCACGCCCAGGTAGCCGCTTCGCCGCACCATGACGCCGTCACGGCGCATTTCGCTGGCGCGGCGGGCGCTCGCTCGGTTCTACTACTCACCTTCGATGGCGCCCGCGGGGCGCCGCTGTTCGGTCTCCACCATTTGGGAGCGTTGCGCATGTACAAACGGATCGCGGTCGCGTTCGTGGCACTGATGACGTTGACGCTGGCGGCGGCGCGCACGGAGGCGGGCGGCGGAAAGCCCGAGGACGTCTTCAAGGGGCGCATCATGATCACGAAGAAGCGGCTGCCGCTGCACTTCTCGTCGGCGGGCGCGTTCATCTCGGCCGTGCAGTCGAGCAAGACCGACAAGCTGTGGCCGACCTCCGAGGACGGCGCCGACAAGGGCGTGTGGGACGTCGAGTACATCGCGTTCTTCGCGCAGCCGCTCAACGACAGCGAGATCCAGGTCAAGTTCTACGACATCACGGCGGGCAAGAAGTACGTCGCGGGCGACGCCCAGTACACGCGCGACAAAGAGTCGCGCGTCTTCGCTTCGAGCATCCAGCTGTCGAAGCCCGAGTTCGACGTGCGCCACCACTACATGATGACGGCCGAGTCGCGCGGGCGCATCGTCGCGACGACGAGCTTTTGGCTGCTGGGCAAGGGCGCGAACTACAGCGGCAAGGTCGAGTTCTCGGACGCCGACGCCAAAGGACACTGAGTCGCGCGCGGCGAAACCGCTATCGACGGCGTCGATCCGTGCAATTGACCTTACCGTCGGGGGGCGATATGAAGCGGGTCTCGTGAGACTCGTAGCTTTCGTGATGGTGGTGTCGTTGACCTCGGGCGTGGCGGAGGCGGCGAGGAAGCCGAACAAGACGAAGAAGGCGGCGCCGACCGAGGTGAAGAAGGTCGCGCCCACGTTGCCGGCGGAGAAGCTCGCGAAGGTGCGCGAGCTCTTGTTCGGCGAGGACGACCAGGCGGCGCTCGACGCGGCGAAGGCGCTCGGGCAGTCGGGGGCTTCGAACGCGTACGAGCCGCTCGTCGATCTGTTGAGCGTCGGCGCGCCGCCGGCGCGGACGCAGGCGGCGATCGAAGCGCTGGGCGGGCTCGCGGATCCGCGCACGGTCGACGTGCTCGAGGTCTACGCGGGGAACCGCTCCGCGGACGTGCGGCGGCGCGCCGTGAAGTCGCTCGCCGTGATCAAAGACGATCACGTCGTTGCGGCGCTGCTCACGGCGCTCGGCGACGCCGCGCCCGATGTGCGCGCGGTCGCGGCCGACGCGCTCGCGGCGCGCAAGGAGTCGAAGGCCGGGCCGCGGCTGCTCGAGCTCGTCAAGCGCAACGACGCGGGCGCGGCGCCCGCGCTCGGGCTGCTCGCGACGCCCGAGCTCGTCCCGCAGCTCGCGGAGCTTCAGGGCACCGTCGACGACAACGTCGTGGCCGCGGCGCTCGGTGAATACCTCAAGCGCGACGACGTGCCCGATCCGTTGCGCGTCGACGTCGTGCAGACGATCGGGCGCCTCTCGGGCGCGGCCTCGACGGCGGCGCTCGTCGAGTACCTCGCCGCGATCCCGGCCAAGGACGATCGGCCGTCGAAGAAGGTCGCGCAGAAGCTCGTCGACGAGAAGGGGACGGCGAAATGAACCGCACGGTCGTCATTGCCCTCATCGCCTTCGCGTCGGGCTGCGCGACGAGCGCGTACCAGCGCGCGGGCAGCTCCGAGGACGTCGCGTCCGCGCTCGCGAAGAGCGCGCCCGTCGCGTCGCGCCCCGCGAACGCCGCCGGCAAGCCGCTCGTCTTCCTCGCGCTCGGCGGCGTCAAGGGGCCGCGGCTCGCGGCGTACGATCTCACGGCCGAGCGCGTGCTGTGGACGCAGCCCGCGAACCTCAAGGCGCGCGTCGAGGTCGGCACGGACGTCGTCGTATACGGCGCGGCCGACGCGCTCGTCGCGCGTGACATCACGACGGGCGCCGAGCGCTGGAGCCACGCCATCGCGCGCGATGAGCGGCTGCTCGGCTACACGATCGACGGCAGTTCGGTTTATCTGAGCGTGCAGAAGGGCGGCGCGCACCTGCACGGCGGCGTCGGCTCCGTCGTCGCGCTCGACGCGGCCACGGGCGTTCGCCGGTGGAGCCACGAGATGTCGTCGGGCGACGTGGGCGCCCCCGCGGCGCGCGGCGGTCTCGTCGCCGTGCCCGTGCAGTCGCAGTACGTGACGTTGCTCGACGGCAAATCGGGCGATCAGCTCGCGCAGGTGTTGTCGAGCGAGGAGGCGGCCACGTTCGTGCGCGCGCTGCCCGAGGGCCTCTTCTTCGGTTCGCACGGCGTATTCCGCTTGTCGCCCGCGACGGCCGCCGGCTCGCGCAAGTCCGACGGCTACGGTCACGCGACGCTGCCGCCGTTCGTTCGGCCCGTCTATTGGTTCGACCTCTATCGCCCCGAGCAGGGCGACTACTCGGCGCTCGATCGCAACCGCATCTTGTGGCGTATGACGCCCGATGGCGCGGCGCGCTTCCGCGACGATTTGACGTTCGTGCACAACTATCGTTTCTTCTTCGGCTTCGACGCGCGCACGGGCGCGCTGCGCTGGGCGTACAACCACCCGGTGTCGGAGGCGGTCGCCTCGGCCGACGTGGGCGACGCGATCGCGTTCGTGACGGCCGACGGCGATGTCGGCGCGCTGGACACGCGCACGGGACGTCGGCTGTACGCGGCGCGCCTGCCGGGCGAGGTCGTGCGCGGCGCGACCTTCGACGCCGAGGGCTGGACGCCCGCGGGCAAGGCCACGACGACGCCGAGCCTGTCCGAGACGCTGTCGACGATCGTGTGGGATCCGGATCGGCGCTTCTGGGACGTGAAGATGTTCGCGATCGAGGAGCTCGCGCGTCAGCCGGGGCGCGAGGTCACGGACCAGCTGCTCAAGATCACGGAGCAGGAGGGGCTGCCGCCCGCCGTCTACCAGAAGGCGGGCGAGGCGCTCGTCGCGCGCAAGGACGCGACGTCGGGCGATCTGCTCGCGCACGCGCTCGAGGCGCACGCCGACTACGCCGACGGGCGCACGGCGCCGGCCGTCGAGATCCTCGCGCGCGCCGCGGGCGCCATGAAGGCGACGGCGGCCGTGCCCGCGCTCATCGCGCACCTGCGGCGGCCCGAGACCTCGCCCGCGGCGGCGACGCAGATCGCGCGCGCGCTCGCGGCGATCGGCGGGACCGACGCGCTGCCCGCGCTGCGCGACTTCGTGACGATGTACCGCGCCGATCCGATCTACGACGGCGATCCCGCGCCGCTCGTCGCGGCGTCGGAGGCGATGTTGACGCTGGGCGGGCCGGCCGAGCGCGAGCTGCTGCTGTACCTCGCGGAGGAGCCGCGCACGGTCGAGCCGCTGCGCGTCCACCTGAGGCGCGCGCTCGCGCAGACGGCGGGCGCCGCGGGCGTGGCCGCGTCGTCGACATCGGCCGACGAGTGAGCGAGCCGCGCCGCCTCACGGTCATGGTGTGCCGCGGCCCGACCTGCGGCGAGCGGCGCAACTCCCCCGAGCTCTACGCGCGGCTCGAGGCGCTCGTCGCGGCGCGCGGCCTCGCGGGCCAGGTGACGCTCGCCTGGGAGACCTGCTTCGGCCACTGCATCCGCGGCCCGAACGTCCTCGTCTACGACACCGACGAGGTGCGCGGCTGGCAGGTCTACGCGGGCTTCGAGTCGGCGTCGGCCGTGCTCTACAACCGCGTCACG
>DATAZS010000421.1:0-2699 GCA_036271915.1 Polyangia bacterium | reverse complement strand
GTCGCTCGCCGCGATGTCGCCCACGTCGAACACGCGCTCGCCCTCGGCCTCGAGGAGGCGGCGCGCCTCGGCGACGCGGACCGCGGGCACGCACACGAGCATGCCCAGGCCGCAGTTGAACGTGCGCAGCATCTCCGAGTCCGCCACGTTGCCGCCGCGCTGGAGCAGCTTCATGACGGGCGGGATCTCCCAGCTGCCCAGCTGCAGGCGCAGCTTCAATTGGGCGTCGGGGGGCAGCATGCGCGTCGGGTTGTCGACGAGTCCGCCGCCCGTGATGTGCGCGGCGCCGCGCAGCAGGTCGGCCGCGTACAGGGCCCGCAGCGCGCGCACGTAGATGCGCGTGGGGCGCAACAACGCGTCGGCGAGCGGCTCGGACAGGCCCGCGGCAGCGCGATCCAGCGGCAGCCCCATGTGCTCGAGCAGCACGCGCCGCACGAGCGAGTAGCCGTTCGAGTGGAAGCCCGACGACGCGAGGCCGAGCAGCTTGTCGCCCGCGGCGATCGCGCTGCCGTCGACGCGCTTCTGCTTCTCGACGACGCCGACGCAAAATCCCGCGAGGTCGTACTCGCCCGCGGCATAAAAGCCCGGGAGCTCCGCCGTCTCGCCGCCCACGAGCGCGCAGCGCGACTGCACGCAGCCGTCGGCGATGCCCGCGATGACCTGCTCGGCGACGCCGACCTCGAGCTTCCCCGACGCGAAGTAGTCGAGGAAGAACAGGGGCTCGGCGCCACAGCAGATGAGATCGTTGACGTTCATGGCGACGAGATCGACGCCGACCGTGTCGTGCTTACCCGTGAGGAACGCGAGCTTGAGCTTCGTGCCCACGCCGTCGGTGCACGACACGAGCAGCGGCTCACGGTAGCCGGCGGGCAGGGCGGTCAGGCCCGCGAAGCCGCCGAGCCCCGTCATGACCTCGGGCCGCATCGTGCGCTTGACGTGCGGCTTGATGCGTTCGACCAGCGAATCACCCGCGTCGATGTCGACGCCCGCGTCGCGATAGGTCAGACCTGCTTCGTTCGTCTTCGCGCTCGACATGACTGCCTTACCTGCTTCTCGGGCTCGAGGTCTTATTCGTTGGGCTCGCGGTCGCCGACGCCCACGTTGCGGCGCGCCGTACCGGCGTTCGCGATGGGGAGCGACCCGAACCGCTCCGTGAAGGTCTTGAGCAGCCGGTCGAGCTCGAGCGGCGCGTTCGTCACCTCGGCGAAGCGAATCCAGCGCGCGCCCGCGGCGACGGCGCGCTGGATGTCGCGCGCGCCGCGGCCGGCCACGAACCGACGCAACGTCTCGTCCGGCGCGGCGCAGGCGTACAGCACCATGGCGCTGCGGCCGACGCGGTAGTCCATGGCGCCCTCTGCGCGGGTCTGCAAGACGCCGGAGGCCTCGGGGGCCGCCACGCTCGCCTCGGAGATCGGATGCCAAGCGCCGAAATGCACGGGCGCAGCATAACAAAACTGAAGCGACGAGAGGGCAGGTTCCATCAACGATTTTCGCGCCTTCGGGTCTGTTCTTGGGGTGCTATGCTCGGCGCCCCAACCGACACCCACCATTCAATGGCCTGGTACAAACGAGACGAAGAGCGAGACGACGAGCCGTCCGAGGAGAAACGGAGCGTTCCCGCGGGGGTCTTCACGAAGTGCCCCGGGTGTCGCGCGCCCCTGCTGACAGCCGATCTCGAGAAGAACGACAACGTCTGCCCGAAGTGCGAGCACCACTTCCCGCTGACGACGGCGAAGCGGCTCGAGCTCGTCCTCGACCCCGGCACGTTCGTCGAGGAGGACGCGACGATCGAAAGCGTCGATCCCCTCGGCTTCCGTGACTCGAAGCGCTACGGCGAGCGGCTGCGCAGCGCGCGCCGCTCGGCGGGACCGGCCGACGCCCTCAAGGCGGGCTCGGGCGCCATCGACGGCCAGCCCGTCCAGGTGGGCGCGTTCGTGTTCGAGTTCATGGGCGGGTCGATGGGATCGGTCGTCGGCGAGAAGATCACGCGCGTCTACGAGCGCGCGCTCGAGCGCCACACGCCCGCCATCATCTTCTCCGCGTCGGGCGGCGCGCGCATGCAGGAGGGCGTGCTGTCGCTCATGCAGATGGCGAAGACGTCGGCGGCCCTCGGCCGCTTGCGCGAGGCGGGGCTGCCGTACATCTCGGTGCTGCTGCACCCGACGACGGGCGGCGTCGCCGCGAGCTTCGCCATGCTGGGCGACGTCATCATCGCCGAGCCCAAGTCGCTCATCGGGTTCGCAGGCGCGCGGGTCATTCAGAACACGATCCGCCAGCGCCTGCCGCCGGGCTTCCAGCGCGCCGAGTTTCTGATGGACCACGGCTTCCTCGATCACATCGTGCACCGCCGCGAGATGCGGGACACGCTCGCGCGCCTGTGCCGGCTGCTCGGGCCGCGCGGCCACTGACGGCGCACGGCGTGACGACGCTCCGCTACCCGGATCTGCTCGCGCGGCTCGAGGGCGCGCGCGCCCTGGGCGTCGAGCTCGGCCTCGATCGCGTGCGCCGCGCGCTCACGGCGCTGGGTGAGCCGCAGCGCCGCTTCGCCGCCGTGCAGATCGCGGGCACGAACGGCAAGGGCTCGACGGCGGCGATGACGGAGGCGATCCTGCGCGCCGCGGGCGTGCGCACCGGGCTGCACACGTCGCCGCACCTCGCGCGCTTCACGGAGCGCATCCGCGTCGCGGGCGCCGAGATCG
>DATAZS010000420.1:0-6843 GCA_036271915.1 Polyangia bacterium | reverse complement strand
CCGCGATCTCCAGCGCCAGCGCCCGCGCGCCGGCCGTCAGGCGTGAAGCAGGCATGACCCCAACCCCGATGTTATGGTGAACAAAATGGCCGACGCAGAGGACTCAGAGAAAGACAAGCCGAACCCGTACGACGTCGCGCTCGCCCAGCTCGACAAGGCGGCGCGCGTGGCGGGGATCTCGCCCGCCGTCCGCGAGATCCTTTCACAGCCCAAGAACGAGATCATCGTCAACTTTCCGGTCCGCATGGATAGCGGAGAGTACAAGATGTTCAAGGGCTACCGCGTCCAGCACAGCAATATTCTCGGACCGTACAAGGGGGGCATTCGTTACCACGAGCAGGTCTCCCTCGACGAGGTGAAGGCGCTCGCGGCCTGGATGACCTACAAGGGCGCGCTGCACGACATCCCGTTCGGCGGCGGCAAGGGCGGCATCAAGTTCATTCCGCGCAACCACTCGCAGGGCGAGCTCGAGCGCATCACGCGGCGCTTCACGCACGCGCTCGGCTCGAACATCGGCCCCGAGTACGACATCCCCGCGCCCGACGTGGGCACCAACGGCCAGATCATGGTCTGGATGATGGACACGTACATGAACGGCGTCGGCTTCGCCGAGAAGAACGCCAACCGCCGCGTCGTCACGGGCAAGACCATCACGGCGGGCGGCTCGTACGGCCGCGAGACGGCGACGGGCCAGGGCATCGTCCACTGCATCACCGAGTGGGCGCGCGATCGCCGCTTCGAGCTCAACGGAAGCAGCTTCACCGTGCAGGGCTTCGGCAACGTCGGCTCGCACGCGAGCAAGATCCTCGCGCGCACGGGCGCCTCGCTCACGGCGACGGGCGACTACAAGGGCTACATCTTCAACGCCGACGGCATCAACCCGTTCAAGCTGTCGGAGTACGTCGGCAAGACGGGCTCGGTGGCGGGCTACCCGGGCGCGAAGCCGATCTCGCGCGCCGAGTTCTTCGCGACGGCCGCCGACATCTTCATCCCCGCGGCGCTCGAGCTCGAGATCGGCGTCGCCGAGGCCAAGGCGCTCAACGTCAAGCTCATCGTCGAGGGCGCGAATGGTCCCACCGAGACGGCCGCCGAGCCCATCCTCCACGAAAAGGGGATCGACCTCATCCCCGACATCCTCGCGAACTCGGGCGGCGTCGTCGTCAGCTACTACGAGTGGCTGCAGAACAAGCGCAGCGAGCGCTGGGATCTCGAGGAGGTCGAGGAGCGCCTCGCCAAGCGCATGAAGCGCACGTTCCTCGCCGTCACCGAGTACGCCGCGCAGAAGAAGTGCGACTGGCGCATGGCCGCCATGGGCATCGCCCTCGACCGCATCGGCAAGGCCTACGCGGAACGCGGCATCTTTCCGTAGCCTCTCGCACTTTCATCGGTGGACAAATTTCCACTTGACTGGACAGGTGCGCGGCGACTAGTCTAGTTAGTATATCGGCTATGACGAGTTTGTCGCGCAAAGGTCGGTACGCATTGCGTGCCCTCTACGCCCTCGCGGGGCACGAGGGCAGCCCGATGCTGATCGCCGATCTGGCCGCGAGCGAGAACATCCCGCGCAAGTTCCTCGAGGCCATCTTGCTCGAGCTCAAGAACGCCGGGATTCTGCACAGCAAGAAGGGCAAGGGCGGCGGGTATTCGCTCGCGAAGAATCCAGCCGAGATCGTGATCGGCGACGTCATCCGCATCATCGACGGTCCGCTGGCGCCCATACCTTGCGTGAGCGAGCGCGCCTACGCGCGTTGCGAGGAGTGCGCCGACGAGGCGACGTGCGGCACGCGCCTCGTCATGAAGCAGGTGCGCGACGCCATCGCGCAGATCCTCGACAACACCACCCTCGCGAGCGCGCTCGAGCAGTCCGCGCGCGCGCGCCGCCAATCTCTGACCCAAGTCACCTACGCCATCTGACCAGAAGGAGATCGCTATGTCCTCGCTGTCCGCGCGCTCATCAGTCTATAAAATCGGTGGATTAACTATACTATACGGACTGCTGCTTTGCCCTGCCCGCGCGCACGCGCAGGATGCGGCGCCGCTCGGCGCGCCGCCCGCCGACGCCACGCCCGCTCTGACTCCCGCGGTCGCGCCCGCGACGATCTCGCCCGAGGTCGCGAAGCGCCTCGACGAGCTCGAGGCGCGCGCGCAGGCCGACGAGGCCAAGCTCGCGGCGCTGCAGGTGGCGCCGTCGTCAGACGCGCACGTGACGACGGGCCAACGCGGCTTCACGATCGGCAACACCTCGCGCGACTTCGAGCTCAAGCTGCAGGGCCTCGTGCAGGCCGACGGCCGCCGCATCTTCGGCTCGGACGATCCCGTGCTGCGCGACAAGACCGACACGTTCCTCGTGCGACGCGCGCGTCTCTACTTCGACGCGACAGTGCTCGGCCTCGTCGACGCGCGCATCATGCCTGACTTCGGCAACAACACGACGGCGCTGCTCGACGCGTACGCCGACATCCACCCGACGGCGTGGCTGCGCCTGCGCGCCGGCAAGTTCAAACCGCCCGTCGGCCTCGAGCGCCTGCAGACGGACGCCTACGTCACGCTGCCCGAGCGCGCGCTCGACTCGAACCTGTCGGCGCAGCGCGACGTCGGCGCCGAGCTGTGGGGCGACATCGCGAACGCCGCCATCCACTACGAGCTCGCGTGGCTCAACGGCAACCCCGACGGCGGCCTGCAAGACGTCGACGACGAGCACGCCAAGACCTACGGCGGTCGGCTCTTCCTGCGCCCGTTCCAGCTCGGCGACCTGCGTCCCTTCGGTGATCTCGGGTTCGGCCTCGCCGCCGAGTCGGGCAACGAGAAGGGCTCGAACGCCGTCACGAGCGGCGCGGCCGCGAACACGTGGCTGCCTTCGTTCAAGTCGTACAGCCAGAACGCGATCTTCACCTACGCGTCGAGCGGCACCGACGCGACGCAGACCGCGTACGCCTCACACCACCACACGCGCATCAACCCGCAGCTCTACTACTACTTCGGGCCCGTCGGCTTGCTCGCCGAGTGGGTGCACGAGTACCAGCAGATCCAGCGCGGCGCCTTGCTCGGCGCCGTCAACAACCAGGCTGGCCACGTCACCGTGTCCTACGCCATCGGCGGCGACAACAGCTACGAGGGGGTGCGCCCGCACGCGCCCGTGAACTTGACCACGAAGGAGCTCGGCGCCCTCGAGCTCGTCGTGCGCTACGGCTGGCTCGACCTCGACGACCTCGCGTTCAAGAACAAGTTCTACGCCGACAACACGAAGTCGGTGAGCGAGGCGAAGGAGTGGACGTTCGGCGCCAACTGGTGGCTCAACCGCAACGCCAAGCTCTACGCGTCGTACGGGCACACCTCGTTCGTGCAGGGCGCCGCGGGCGCCGCCAACCGCCCGACGGAGAACGTCGGCATCGCGCGCGTCCAGATGGCGTTCTAACGACACGTTTCAAAAAGGAGAAAAGCATCATGCGTTTTGGAAAGGTGACCTCGATCGTTTTCGGCGCGCTCGTGGGCGCCGCCTCGCTCGCGGGCGTGGCGCAGGCGCAAGTCAAACTGCTCAACGTCTCGTACGACCCGACGCGCGAGCTGTACACCGACGTCAACAAGGCGTTCGCGCAGCAGTGGCAGCAGAAGACGGGACAGACCGTCACGATCAACCAGTCGCACGGCGGCTCGGGCAAGCAGGCGCGCTCGGTCATCGACGGCCTCGGGGCGGACGTCGTGACGCTGGGCCTCGCGTACGACATCGACGCCATCGCAGACAAGTCGGGGCGACTGCCCAAGGATTGGCAGAAGCGCCTGCCCGACAACAGCGCGCCTTACACGTCGACCATCGTGTTCGTCGTGCGCAAGGGCAACCCGAAGGGCATCAAGGACTGGGACGATCTCGTGAAGCCGGGCGTGGGCGTCATCCTTCCGAACCCGAAGACGTCGGGCGGCGCGCGCTGGGCGTACCTCGCGGCGTGGGGCTACGCGCTGCAAAAAAACGGCGGTGACGAGGCCAAGGCGAAGGACTACGTCACGCGCCTGTACAAGAACGTACCCGTGCTCGACTCGGGCGCGCGCGGCTCGACGACGACGTTCGCCCAGCGCGGCGTGGGCCAGGTCCTCGTGTCGTGGGAGAACGAGGCGTACCTCTTGGTGAACGAGCTCGGCAAGGATAAGTTCGAGATCGTGAACCCGAGCGTGAGCATCCTCGCCGAGCCGCCCGTCGCCATCGTCGACAAGAACGTCGACAAGCACGGCACGCGCGCGGCGGCCGAGGCTTACCTCAAGTTCCTCTATACGGCCGAGGGGCAGACCATCGCCGCGAAGAACCACTACCGGCCGCGCAACACGGCCGTCCCGGGCGGGGCCGCGTTCCCCAAGATCAAGTTGTTCACGATCGATCAGGTGTTCGGCGGCTGGCAGAAGGCTCAGGCCACGCACTTCGCCGACGGCGGCGTCTTCGATCAGATCTACCAACCGGGATCGTAAGAGGCCACTTGGCGGAGCGGCCGGCACCGCGCGAGACGCCGCGCGCGATCGCACGATCGTCGCGGCGCGGGAGCTTGCCCGGGTTCGGGCTCTCGCTCGGCTACACGCTCGTCTACCTGTCGCTCATCGTCCTCATTCCGCTCGCGGGGCTCGTGTGGAAGTCGGCGTCGCTCAGCGGCGCCGAGCTCGCGAAGGCCGTGCTGTCGCCGCGCGCGCTCGCGGCCTACCGCCTCAGCTTCGGCGCCGCTGGAGTCGCGGCGGCCGTCAACGTCGTGTTCGGCCTCATCCTCGCGTGGGTGCTGTCGCGCTACCGTTTCCCGGGGCGGCAGCTGCTCGACGCGCTCGTCGACCTGCCGTTCGCGCTGCCGACGGCCGTCGCGGGCATCGCGCTCACGACGATCTACGCCGAGAACGGCTGGCTCGGGCGCTACCTCGAGCCCCACGGCTTCAAGGTGGCCTTCGCGCCCGCCGGCATCGTCGTCGCCATGATCTTCGTGGGGCTGCCGTTCGTCGTGCGCACGGTGCAGCCCGTGCTGCTCGATCTCGACGCGCACATGGAGGAGGCGGCGGCCACGATGGGCGCGTCGCGCCTGTACACGCTGCGCACCGTGATCCTGCCGGCCGTCCTGCCCGCGGCGTCGACGGGGTTCGCGCTCGCGTTCGCGCGCGCCGTCGGTGAGTACGGCTCCGTGGTCTTCATCTCGGGCAACATGCCAATGAAGACGGAGATCGTCCCGCTGCTCATCATCACGAAGCTCGAGCAGTTCGACTACGCGGGCGCGACGGCCATCGCGCTCGTCATGCTGCTGGCGTCGTTCGCGCTGCTCTTCGTCATCAACCTGCTACAGACGCGCATCAAGCGATGAGGGCGCCCCCATGAAAGATCCCGCGTGGCTGCGCTGGCTCCTCATCGGGCTCGCCGTGGCGTTCCTGGGACTCTTCGTCGCGATGCCCGTCATCAGCGTGTTCGTCGAGGCGTTCCGCAACGGCGTGGGCGCCTACATAGGCGCCATCAAGGAGCCCGACACGATCGCCGCCATCAAGCTCACGCTGCTCACGGCGGGGATCTCGGTGCCGCTCAACCTCGTGTTCGGCATCGCGGCGTCGTGGCTCATCGCGAAGTACCGCTTCCCCGGCAAGAGCACGCTGCTGACGCTCATCGACCTGCCGTTCTCGGTGTCGCCCGTGATCTCGGGGTTGATCTTCGTGCTGCTCCTCGGCGCGCGCGGCATCTTCGGGCCGTTTCTCGAGGCGCACGACTGGCACATCATCTTCGCGCCTGCGGGCATCATCCTCGCGACGACGTTCATCACCTTCCCGTTCGTCGCGCGCGAGGTGCTGCCCATCATGCAGGAGCTCGGCAGCGACGAAGAAGAGCAGGCGCTCACGCTGGGCGCGCGCGGCTGGCAGATCCTCGTCCGCGTCACGCTGCCGAAGGTGCGCTGGGGAATCCTGTACGGCGTCATCCTCTGCAACGCGCGCGCGATGGGAGAGTTCGGCGCCGTGTCGGTCGTCTCGGGGCACATCCGCGGCGAGACCAACACGATCCCGCTGCAGGTCGAGATCATGTACAACGAGTACAACTTCTCGGGCGCGTTCGCCGTGGCGTCGACCCTCACGATCCTCGCGCTCCTGACGCTCGTCGCGCGCAAGCTCATCGAGCTGCGCATCCGCACGCATACGCCGTGAAGAAGCCCACGAAATCCGATACGGCGATTCACCGTGGCATCGCGTCGACGATCGGCCGCACGCCGCTCGTCGAGCTCGCGCGCATCGGCGCAGGCACGGGGGTGCGCCTGCTCGCGAAGCTCGAGTCGCGCAACCCGGGCGGCAGCGTCAAGGACCGCATCGCCGCCGCCATGATCGCCGAGGCCGAGCGCGCGGGCACGCTGAAGCCCGGCTGCGCCATCGTCGAGGCCACGAGCGGCAACACGGGCATCGCGCTGGCGTTCGTCGCGGCGACGCGGGGCTACACGCTGCACGTCACGATGCCGGAGCGCATGTCGCGCGAGCGCCTCGCGCTGCTGCGCTACCTCGGCGCGCGCGTCACGCTGACGCCGGGCGCGCTCATGCGCGAGGCCGTCGATAAGGCCGCGGCGCTGCGCGCCTCGATCCCGGGCGCCGTCGCGCTCGATCAGTTTCACAACCCGGCGAACCCCGAGGCGCACCGGCGAACGACGGCGCCCGAGATCTGGGACGACACTGCGGGCGCCGTCGACGTCTTCGTCGCGGGTGTCGGCACGGGCGGCACGATCACGGGCGTCGGACAGGTGTTGAAGGCGCGCAAGCCCGACGTGCGCGTCGTCGCCGTCGAGCCCGCGAACGCCGCCGTGCTCACGGGCCGCCGCCCCGCGAATCACATGATCCAGGGCATCGGCGCCGGCTTCG
>DATAZS010000419.1:0-4778 GCA_036271915.1 Polyangia bacterium | reverse complement strand
GTGACATGCGCCGACACGCTGGGCGGGTCGGGCAGCGCGTTCCTGCGCTCGAGCGCCGCGAGGATCGATTTCGCGACGGTGAGCTGCCTGTAGCGCTTGTCGGCGCCCTCGACGACGATCCACGGCGCCTCGGCCGTGCTGGTCTGGCGGAGCACGCGCTCGGCGACGGCGCGCTGGCGGTCGTAGCAGTGCGCGCTCGCCCACTCGCTCGACGTCACGCGCCACCGCGTCGACGCGCGCCGCTCGAGCTTGTTGAAGCGCTTCTTCTGCTGCTGCTTCGACAGGTGGAACCAGAACTTGAGGATGAGCGCGCCCTCGCCCGCGAGCATGCGCTCGAAGCGCTTGATCTCCTCGGTCGCCGCGTCGAGATCGCCCTCCTCGATGTCGCCGGCGACGCGCGCGTCGATCGGCGACGCGTACCACGAGCCGAAGAAGATGGCCGTCTTGCCCTTCGGCGGGAGCTCGCGCCAGAAGCGCCACATCGCGGGCCGCTCACGCTCCACGTCCGTCGGCGCGTCGAGCGCGTGCGTCGTGACGTGCCGCGCATCCATCCACGTGTTGAGCTCGTTGACGGTCTCGCCCTTGCCGCCACCGTCCACGCCGGCGATCACGATGACGAGCGGAAAGCGCTTCTTGTCGAGGAGCTCGTACTGCGCGTCGAGGAGCCTCTCGCGCACCGTCGGGACCTCGGCCTTGTACGTGGCCTTGTCGACCACGTGGCCGAGCTCCGCGGATTCGAACATGGATCAGTCCTCCAGGAAGATGCGCGGCGTGCCCTCGAGCGTCACGGCCACGCCGCCGCCCGAGGGCGTGAGCGCGGTCGACGTCCCGTCCCACTCGATCTGATGCACGCTGCCTTGGACGGGCAACGTCAGGCTCGCGCCCCCCGTCTCGCCGCCAGCGGCGGAGCGCGCCCACAGCACGTACGCGCGCTTGCCGCTCACGTCGTCCGTCTGCCGGAAGGCGGCGCCGCGCACGCCGGCCGGGAGCGCGAGCGCCGCAGTCTCCGCCGCGTCGTAGCGCGCGGTCGGGAGGCTCGATCCGAACGCCGTGTACGCCGTGCCCGAGGGCGACTTCATCGCCTGGCTCGTCGAGGTGAGGCCGTCGATCGAGAGATACAGGCCCATCGACTGATAGGGATCGGACGAGGTGTCGTCGCCGTCGGTGAGATCGAACCAGTCGACGCGCGAGATGCCCTGCGCGTTGGCCGTGGTCATCACCTTGAGGAGGTAGTCCTTCGCGTAGTCGGTGCCGCCGGGGTTGCCGGGGGTCGACGCGTGCGGCGCGCCGCTCTCGGTGACGATCCACGTCTTCGGCGACGCGCCGCCACCGGTCAGCGACTGTTGGAAATCACCGATCTCGGCGACGAACCCGTCGACCCCGTCGTCCGAGTTCGAGGGCGAGTAGATGGGGTAATAGTGGATGTCGAGCACGTCGAAATACGCGTCGCCCTTCTGGGGATGATCCGCGTCGACGCTGCCGTCCGTCGGGTTGTCGGTGTACCTCAGGATCGCGTCGAGGAACCCCGAGTAGCCGAGGCCGCCGACCGCGATCTTCGCGTCGGGATCCACCTTCTTCGCGACCTCGGTCGTGATGCGCAGCATGCGCACGTAGTCGTAGATCGAGCCGTTGAAGCGCGGCAGTTGAGCGGCGGTCGGCGGCGTCGTGCCCCACGTCTGCGTGACGGTCCAATCGCTCACCCAGTCGGGCTCGTTCCACACGCTCCAGACCTTGATGTAGTCCTTGTAGGTCGACACGACCTCTTGCACGTAGACAGCCCAGTAGTTGGTCGGGTTCACCGTGCCGTCGGGGTTCCAGATGTCGTCGTGCAGGTTCTTCGGGATGTAGAAGTCGAGATCGTCGGTCGCAGGGTTCGGCGCCGTCGAGTGATCGGCGGTCGGCCCGGAGAGGAAGCAGACGTTCGAGCCCATGCCCATCGCCTGGTAGTTCATGTTCTCGGGCACGCGGATCGTGGCGCCCCACTGCGCGAGGAACGACTCGGGCAAGCTCTCGCGCGAGCCGTTGCAGCCCACCGCCTGCGCGAGGGTCGCCATGTCGGTGTCGGAGAAGCCGGGCACGTAGCCGAAGTTCACGCCGCGGCCGAACGGCCCGCCGAGGCTCCCTGCGCCGCCGCCCGCGCCCATCGACGCGCCGGTGCTCGTCGGCCCCGAGCTCGTGCTCGTGCCGCTGTTCGTGCTCGTGCCGCTGTTCGTGCTCGTGCCGCTGTTGGTGCTCGTGGCGCTGTTCGTGCTCGTGCCGCTGCCGGCGCCCGCGCCCTCGGTCGACGCGGACCCAGCGCCCGCGCCGTTCGAGGAGCCCACCGAGTCGTTCGACGAGCACGACGCGGCGGCGGCGAGGACGAGCGCGAACGCGAAAGGCAGGAGCGACGCGGGGTTACGCATGATCGGCGAGCGTACGCGAGCCGCGGCGCGTGCAGAAGCGAGTATGCTCGGCGCGCCGTGTCGCTCGTCCAAATCCGCACGTCGAAGGCGCGCCCGCGCGATCTCCGCGCGTTCTTGCCCACCACGCGCGAGGAGATGGCGGCGCGCGGCTGGGACGAGCTCGACGTCCTCATCGTCAACGGTGACGCCTACGTCGATCACCCGGCGTTCGGCGGCGCGCTCATCGGTCGCTTCCTCGAGGGCCGCGGCTTCCGCGTCGGCATGATCGCGCAGCCGCGCTTCACGGACGCGACGGATCTCCTCCGCATGGGCCGCCCTCGACTCATGGTCGGCGTCACCGCGGGCAACCTCGACTCGATGCTCAACAAGCTCACCGCCCAGAAGAAGGCGCGGAGCGAGGACCAGTACTCCCCCGGCGGCCGCACCGGGCTCCGGCCGAACCGCGCGTCGATCGTCTATTCGAACCTGTGCAGGCAAGCCTTCCCGGGTGTGCCCGTCGTCGTGGGGGGCATCGAGGCGAGCCTCCGTCGCATCGCGCACTACGACTACTGGAGCGATCAGGTCCGGCGCAGCGTGCTGCTCGACGCGAAGGCCGATCTGCTGGTCTTCGGCATGGGCGAGCGGCCCGTGTGGGAGATCGCCGAGCGCCTCCGCCGCGGCGAGCGCGTGCGCGATCTGCGCGACGTGCGGGGCACCGCGCACGTGCGCCGCAAGGGCGAGTGGGAGGGCACGCCCGCGAGCCGCCACGTGACCGACGGGCTCACGGTCATCCTCCCGAGCTACGAAGAGGTGAGCCGCGACAAGCGCGCCTTCGCCGAGATGAGCCGCGCGTTCCAGTACGAGACCAACCCAGGCAACGCGCGACCGCTCTTGCAGCCTCACGGGAGCGAGGCGGTCTATTTCAACCCGCCCGCGCGCCCGCTCGAGACGAGCGACATGGACGCGCTCTACGACCTGCCCTTCGCGCGCGCCGCGCACTGGTCTTGCGACGAGCCCGTGCCTGCCTTCGAGACGGTGAAGCACTCGATCGTGACGATGCGCGGCTGCTTCGGCGGGTGCACGTTCTGCTCGATCACCGAGCACGAGGGGCGCGTCATCTCGTCGCGATCGGCCGAGAGCATCCTCCGCGAGGTGCGCGCGCTCCGCCGCATGGACGACTTCCGCGGCACGATCACGGACCTCGGCGGGCCGACGGCGAACATGTACCAGATGGCGTGCAAGGACCCCGAGATCGAGCGCGCCTGTCGCCGCCTCTCGTGCGTCCACCCCGGCATCTGCGAGAACCTGAAGGTCGATCACGACCCCTTGATCGACGTGATGAAGCGCGTGCGCGCGGCGCCCGGCGTGAAGAAGGTCTTCCTCGCGAGCGGCATCCGCTACGACCTCGCCGAGCGATCGCCCGAGTTCATCGGCCAGCTCGCCGAGCACCACACCGGCGGTCAGCTCTCGGTCGCGCCCGAGCACTCTCAGGGCGAGGTGCTCGACAAGATGAAGAAGCCCGGCATCGCGAGCTACGAGCGCTTCGCCGAGCAGTTCCTCTGCGCGAGCGAGCAGGCCGGAAAGGACCAGCACCTCGTCCCGTACTTCATCTCCGGCCACCCGGGCTCGACGCTGGGCGACATGGTCGAGCTCGCCCTGTGGCTGAAGAAGAGCGGCATGCGCCCGCGCCAGGTGCAGGACTTCATCCCGACGCCGATGTCGATGGCCACGTGCATGTACCACGCGGGCATCGACCCGTTCACGCGCGAGCCCGTCTACACCGCGAAAGAGATGCACGACAAGCGCCTTCAAAAGGCGCTCCTCCTCTACTGGGATCCCGCGCACCACGACGAGGCGCGCGAGGCGCTCATCAAGGCCGGGAGGCGCGACCTCATCGGGTCGAAGGCGCACTGCCTCGTGCCGCCTGCCTCGGGCGCGGGCTCGTTGCCTCGACGCATGCAGGCCCGTGCGCCGCAGGTCGGCGGTCGTCGGCGAGGGCGCGCGTGAGCGTCCCCGTCCTCGGCGATCGCGGGCTGTTCCCCGAGCTCGAGCCGACTGCTTACCTGAACCACGCCGGCATCTCGCCCGTGTCGCTCGACGTGAAGTACGCGGTGCGCGCCATCCTCGACGACTACGGCCGGCGCGGCGCCGCGGCGTACCCCGCTTGGGCCGAGCAGCGGGCGCGCCTGAAGCAGAAGCTCGGCGCGCTCGTCGGCGCCCGCGGTGAGGATCTCGCCATCACGCAGAACACGACGCGCGGCGTGACCGACGTCGCGCTCGCGATCCCCTGGAAGCGCGGCGATCGCGTCGTGCTCTTCGAGGGCGAGTTCCCATCGAACGTCACCCCTTGGCAGCGCGCGGCCGAGGCGTTCGATCTCGAGATCGCCTATCTGCCGA
>DATAZS010000418.1:0-4720 GCA_036271915.1 Polyangia bacterium | reverse complement strand
GGATGTGGGGGCGCCGGCGCCGCTGCCGCGCGGCTTCTGGCGTCCGTTCGCGCGCAGGGCGCTCGTGCCGCTCCAGCTCGCGGCGGTCGTGGCGTTCCTGCGCACGGTGCCCAGCGGTGCCGCGTTGGCGGAGACCGACATGAAGTCGGCGATCCCGGGGGACGCTTCGCCGTGGGAGGTGGAGAAGTTGCTGCGCCAGGAGGCGCAGACGCAGGCGCGCTCGCTGTATGCCTGCTTCGATCCGATGCCCATGACGTGCCAGCACCCGGGCTACGTCGGCGTCGGCCTGTCGCTCGCGCGCGACGGCGAGATCCGCAGCAGCTGGATCGCGCGGTCGACGTACGGGCGCGACTGCCCCGTCGAGGATTGCATGTCGAAGGTGATCTCGACGTGGTACTTCGAGCCCATGCCCGAATCGATGCGCATCGTGCTGCCCGTGCAGGTCTTGCGCACCGACAAGCCGCTTCTCTTGCACGCGACGCTCGAAGCGCGGCCCGCGGCGCGTCTGCGGAGCGCTCGACTGGCCACTCCCGCGCTCGCTGCACCTTCGGCCTGGGACGTTGGCTTTTGAGCGACGAGCTGAGCGAAGACGAAAAGCGCGCGCGCGCCATCGCGCTGCTCGAGGCCAACCACGTCTTCCCGACGGACTACGGCATCTCGGTCATCGCGCACAGCGCCGACGAGGTCGCGGCGCGCGTCGCGGCCGCGGCGTTCGCGGACGGCCCCGCCGAGCGGCCCGCGAGCGCGCACGAGATGCGGCCGTCGTCGGGCGGCAAGTACATCAGTCACCGGCTCACGATCCGCTGCGAAGATGCCGCGCACGTGTTGCGTGTCTACGCGCGGCTGCGCGCCGTCGATGGCGTACTGACGATCTTGTGAGACACTCCGGCCCGGGATCGCATGACGACGAGGCCGCGAGTAGCTGACGACAAGCTCGACGACGAGACGCGCGTTCTGGTCTCGGTCGCGAAGAGGCAGTGGGAGCGGACGTTCGACGCGATCTCCGAGCCGCTCATGCTCGTAGACACGAACTACGTCATCCGGCGCGCCAACCTCGCGCTGGCCGACGAGCTGGGCATGGCGATCCAGCGCGTCGTCGGGCAGCGCTGCCACGAGGTGCGCGCCGTGTCGCCCCAGCGCTTCGTCGGCAGCGGCGCGCAGCCGTGCGTGGGCTGCCCCGTCGCCGAGGCCCGCCGCTGCGGCGTCGCCGCCGACGGCGAGGTGCGGTCGGCGCACGGGCGCACGTTCAAGCTGCGCGCCTTCCCCGTCCTCGACGAGGTCGACGACGAGAAGATGACCGTCTGCCACTACCACGACGTCACCGACGAGCGCGTCATGACGACCGAGCTCGCGAGCGCCGAGCGCCTCGCCGCCATCGGGCGGCTCGCGGGCGGCGTCGCGCACGAGATCAACAACCCGCTGGGGGGCATCCTCGCGTTCACGCAGATCCTGCAGCGCGACACCGTCACGGACGCCGAGCGCAAGGAGTACCTGGGCGAGATCGAACGGAGCGCGCTGCGCTGCAAGGAGATCGTCGACGCGCTCGTCCGCTTCGCGCGCCAGGCCTCGCCGCACGAGAGCCGCAGCCTGCTCGTCAACGACATCGTGCGTGACTCCGTGCGCGCGTTCGCGGCGCGCGAGCCCGAGCGCGCGCAGCCGGCGCGCCTCGATCTCGGGGAGCGCGTACCGCCCGTCATGGGCGACGCGGGACAGCTCCAGCTCGTCGTCACGCACCTGCTCACGAACGCCCTCGACGGCGGGGGGCGCCGCGGCGACGTCGAGATCGCGACCTCGAGCGACACCGACGACGTGCTCATCACGGTGCGCGATCGCGGCGCGGGCATCCCCGAGGAGCACCTGCCGCGCCTGTACGATCCGTTCTTCACGACGAAGGAAGAAGGGAAGGGGCGCGGCCTCGGGCTCGCCGTCGTCTACGCGATCGTGCAAGAGCACGGCGGCAAGATCGTGGCGCGCAACCGCGAGGGCGGGGGCGCCGAGTTCGTCGTGACGCTTCCGGCGGCCGAGAAGAGCGGTTAGGCGTCCGACCGCCAGGCGCGCGAGCGCGCGACGGCGGTCTCGTACGCGTCGAGCGACGCCTGCCTTCGCGACGAGCTCCAGCCGAGCATCTCGCCGAGCGAAGCCGCGACGAGCGGCGCGGCGCCAAGGCCCTGGTCGCGCGCCTGTCTAAAGAGCGGCACGCGCCGCATGAGCACGTCGGCGACCTCGCGCGCGTGCTCGTGCTGGATGGCGTGCACGACCTCGGCCCAGACGAAGGGCAGCTCGGGATCGATGCGCGAGGCGAGGGCGGGCGCCGTCGCGCGCAGCGCAAGCACGTCGAGCACTCGTGATCCGTAGGTGTTCGCGAGGTGCTCGCGCACGTCGGGCGGCAGCTCGTCGCCGTCGGCGGGCAGCGGTGCGACCGGACCGCCGCCCGGCAGCGGACGCGTCTCGGTGACGCACGGCCCGACGGGCTCCTCGCGCCCCTTGTTGCGCAAGACCTCGACGACGTCGTCGACGACGTCCTCGCCCATGCGGCGCAACGTCGTGAGCTTGCCGCCCACGATGGTGAGCAACCCGTCGGGCTCGTGGATGAGCTCATGCTCGCGCGAGGTCTGCGACGGCGTGCTGGCGGACGTCGCCATGAGCGGACGCAACCCCGCGGTCGTCGCGAGCACGTCGTCGGGGCCGAGGCGCGCGGGCGGGAAGCCGTGGTTCGCGGCCTCGAGCAGGTACTCGACGTCGGCGCGACGCGCGCGGATCGCGTCCGTGGGCACGGGCGGCCGCTCGGCGCCGGGCGTCCAATCCGTGTCGGTCGTGCCGATGACCGTGCGCGCGCCCGCGGGCAGCACGAAGAAGAGGCGGTTGTCGCGGGGCGAGCGCAGCACGACGACGCGCCCGCCGTGCGGCAGGCGATCGGCCGACACGACGATGTGCACGCCCAGCGTGGGGCGCAGGTTGTGGCGGCCGCGATCGAAGGCGTCCGAGAACGGGCCCGTCGCGTTGACGACGACTCGCGCGCGCACGGGGAACGCCGCCTCGACGAGATCGGCGTAGATCATGGCGCCGCGCACGCGGCCGCGATCGTCGCGCGTCAACGATCGCACGGGGGCGTGCGACAGCACGGCGGCGCCCGCGGCCTCGGCGTCGAGGACGTTCTCGAGCACGAGGCGCGCGTCGTCGGTCTGGCAGTCGACGTAGCACTGCGCGCCGAGCAGGCTCGCGCTGCGCAGCGTGGGCGCGATCTCATAGACCTCGTGCGCGTCGAGCCGACGCGCCGTCGCGGGCGGGCGCCACAGCGCGAGCGCGTTGTACAGCTTGATGCCGACGCCCTCGGTGAAGAGGCCGGGGCGTTCACCGCGGTAGCCGGGGAAGACGAACTCGACGGGGCGACACAGGTGCGGCGCCGTCGTCATCAGGCGGCGCCGCTCTGACAGGCCCTCGAAGACGAGCCGCAGATCCCCGTACTGCAGGTAGCGCAGGCCGCCGTGGATGAGGCGCGACGACTGGCTCGAGGTCTGGCCCGCGAAGTCGCCGGCGTCGACGAGCGCGACGCGCACGCCCCGCGTCGCGGCGTCGCGCGCGATGCCCGCGCCCGTCGCGCCGCCACCCACGACGAGGAGCTCGAACTCCTCGCGCGCGAGCCGCGCCAGCGTCGTCGCGCGCGTCGGGATCATTCCTTGAGCGCGATGTGGAGCTCGTCGAGCTGGCGCTTCGCGACGCCCGACGGCGCGTCCGTCATGAGGTCGGTGCCCTTTTGCGTCTTCGGGAAGGCGATGACGTCACGAAGGGAGTCGGCTCCGCACAGCAGCATCGCGAGCCGGTCGACGCCCGCGGCGATGCCGCCGTGGGGCGGCGGCCCGTACTTGAACGCCTCGAGCAAGAAGCCGAACTTCGCCTTGGCATCCTCGTCGCTGAGGCCGAGCGCGCGGAACACGCGCGCCTGCACGTCCGACTGGTGGATTCGGATCGAGCCGCCCGCGATCTCGTTGCCGTTGAGCGTGAGATCGTAGGCGCGCGCGCGCACCGACGCCGGATCGCTCTCGAGGCGCTCGAGATCGTCGGGGTTGGGCGACGTGAACGGGTGGTGCGAGGCGGCGAGGTGGCCGTCGTCGCCCTGCTCGAACAGGGGGAAGTCCGTGACCCAGCAGAAGCGCCACACGTTCTTCGGGATGAGGTCGAGCTTGCCCGCGACGTGCAGGCGCAGCGCGCCGAGCACGGTGTTGACGAGCTTCTTCGCGCCGAACTGCAAGAAGACGAGATCGCCCTCCTGCAGGCCGGCCGCCTCGTTGATGCCGTTGCGAAGGACGTCGGAGATCGTCTTCATGGGCGTCTGCGTCCACGCGCCGCCCGCGCCGACGCGCGCGCGCGCGAGGCCGCCCGCGCCGAAGCCCTTCGCGAACTCCTCGAGCTTGTCGAGATCGGACCGCGCGAGCTTCGCGGCGTGCTCGGCCGGCAGGCGCCACGCCTTGACGATCGCTGTGGGCGACTTCACGGCCGACTGGATGAGGCCGACGCCGCCGCCGTCGTGCGCGCGGCAGAGCTCCGTGAGATCGACGAGCGGCAGATCGAAGCGCAGGTCGGGCTTGTCAGAGCCGTACTTGCCGACGGCCTCGGCCCACGTGAGACGGGGCAGGGGCAGCGTGAGCTCGAGGCCGAGCACGTCCTTCCACAGCGACGCGATGAGGCCCTCGATGATGCCCTGCACGTCGTCCTCGGTGAC
>DATAZS010000417.1:0-24865 GCA_036271915.1 Polyangia bacterium | reverse complement strand
ATCGGCGGCTCGGGACAGGGGAAGTCGGTGCTCATGAAGCACCTCATGGGCCTGCTCAAGCCGGACTCGGGGCACATCTGGGTCGACGGCCAGGACATCGTAGGGCTCGGCGACGTCGAGATGTCGCATCTGCGACGCAAGTTCGGCATGGTCTTCCAGTACGCGGCGCTCTTCGACTCGATGAACGTCGTCGAGAACATCGCCTTCCCGCTGCTCGAGCGCTACCACCTGCCGAACGCAGAGGTCATGGAGCGCGTGCGGGACCTGCTGCGCCGGCTCGACCTCGCGAACGTCGGCAGCATCGAGCAGAAGTTCCCGGCCGAGCTGTCGGGCGGCCAGCGCAAGCGCGTCGGCCTCGCGCGCGCGCTCATCGATCGGCCACAGATCCTGCTCTATGACGAGCCGACGACGGGGCTCGATCCCGTGGCGACGAAGAACGTCGACGAGATGATCCGCCGCACGGCCGACGAGTTCGGCGTGACGTCGGTCGTGATCTCGCACGACATGGCGTCGACCTTCCGCATCGGCGACCGCGTCGCCATGCTGCACGCGGGGCAGATCATCGTCGACGGCACGGCGGCCGAGGTGCTGAAGTCGACGCGGCCCGAGTTGCGCGAGTTCATCGAGATCTCGGGGCTCGTGCCGACGCCGCCGAAGCCGGAGGCGCGCGCGTGAGACGCAGCTGGGCTTCCGTCACGGTCGGGCTGCTCGTCGTCATCGTGGGCGTCGTCAGCTACTTCCTCATCCACTCGACGAGCGAGCGCACGGGCTCGGGCGAAGGCTACACGGTCTGGGGCCTCTTCCGCGACGCCTCGGGGGTGTTCGAGAAGTCTCGCGTGCAGACGGCCGGCATTGCCATCGGCCAGATCGAGGGACGCGTCCTCGACCCGTCGGGCAAGGCGCGCATCACGATCCGCATCAAGCCGGGCATAAAGCTCTACGAGAACGCCGTGGTCGCGAAGAAGTCGGCGTCGCTGCTCGGTGAGTTCTACCTCGAGGTCGATCCAGGCACGGAGGCGCGCATCGTCGACGGCGTGCGGCAGCCGACGCGCGTGCTCAAGGAGGGCGACCAGATCAAGGACGTCCGCGAGCCGACGGCCATGGGCGACATCATCGACGAGGTCGGCACGCTCATGCCGATCATGCACGACATCCTCGAGGATGTTCACAAGCTGACGTCGGGCCGCATCACCGACATCGCCGAGAACGTCAACAAGCTCATCGAGACGAACTCCGAGGTGCTCGAGCGGTTGCTCAACCGCGTCGATCACATCGCGGCGAACGTCGAGGGCGTCACGACGGCCGAGGCGGGCGACGTCAAAGAGTCGCTGAAGAACGTCCGCGAGATCACGGAGTCGATCAAGGGTCTCATCGGCACGACGAAGGGCTCGGTCACGGACACGACGGGCGCCGTGCGCGGCACGATCGATCGCCTGCAGACGACGATCGCGAGCCTCGATCGCACGATGAAGAACATCGAGGACATCTCGGCGCGCGTCGACAAGGGCGAGGGCACCGTGGGCCACCTCGTGAACGACGACACGATCGCGCGCAACGTCGAAGACATCACCGACGACGCGAGCACGTTCGTCCACGGCATCACGCACCTGCAGACGATCGTGGGCCTGCGCACCGAGTACAACATCCTGTCGAGCACCTTCAAGAATTACCTCTCCGTGCAGCTCATGCCGAGGCCGGACAAGTTCTACCTCATCGAGCTCGTGCAGGATCCGCGCGGCTATCGCTCGCAGCAGACGCAAGTCACCAACAGCTCGCTCACGGGCGTGAACTCGTCGACGACGGTCACGACGACGGAGCAGCTGCGGTTCTCGTTGATGCTCGGCAAACGCGTCGGCCCCGTCGCCGGACGCTTCGGCATCAAGGAGTCGACGGGCGGCTTCGGTGGAGATCTCTTCTTGTTCGACGATCGCCTCACGCTGTCGGTCGACGTGTTCGACATGCAGACGAACCAATACCCCCGCGTCAAGCCGGCGCTCAGCGCGGCGTTGTGGAAGCGTAACCTGTTCGTCGTCGTCGGCGCCGACGACGTGCTCAACTCGAACCGCGCGCGCGGCGGCGCGGGCGGTGGGTTCGACTGGTTCACGGGCGCGCAGCTGACGTTCAACGACGAAGATCTGAAGTCGCTGCTGCTGTTCGGCGGCGGGGCGGCGGCGGGCGCGGCCAGCAAGTAGGTCGGCCAGGTCGTCCCGCGAAATGGTCGCGGAAGGATTCGGGCACGCGCAGCGGGCATACGCATCCGATGTAGGCTTGCCGCGCCGCTCCTCGCACCAGGCTTGACTCCACCCGGGTCCCCCCTATAGTAACGGACCCTCAGGCACGCCCTTGGGCGTATCTGTACGAATGCGTTTTAAGATCAACGAGATAGGTGACGGAGGCCTGGCCCTCACGGTCCCCGTGACGTCCGAGTGGTTGGCCACGACCTGCCCGGATCTCGGCGCGCGCCTTGGCGACGCGGGGCTCGTCCTGCGCGGACGCCTCTCGCAGACCGGCGACGACTACTTGCTCATGGGCCGGCTCGCGGGCGCGCTCGAGACGACGTGCGCGCGCTGCCTCGAGGCGGCGCGCGTGTCCGTCGACGCTCAGCTCGCCGTGACGTTCGTGCCGACGAACCTCGACCAAAAGGACGACGAGATCGACGAGGCCGACGACGTCATCGCCTTCGGCGGCAACGAGATCGATCTCTCCGACGAGATCCGCGACGAGATCCTGCTCGCGCTGCCGCTGCAGTCGCTGTGCAGCGAGGCGTGCCGAGGCCTGTGCTCCATCTGCGGTGGCAACCGCAATACCGCCCCGTGCGAGTGCGAGGCCGATCAGCGCCAGGCGGCGTCGCGTTTCGCTGCGCTCGGCAAGCTCAAGATTTGATTCGATCAACCCAGTCCAGAAACGAGAGGCATTCCGATGGCCGTTCCAAAGAGAAGACAGTCCAAGTCCCGTTCCGCGATCCGCCGCGCGCAGGTCATGAAGCAGCCCGTGCCGCACTTCGTTCCGTGCCCGCGCTGCGCGGAGCCGAAGCTCACGCACCGCGCTTGCGCCGAGTGCGGTTACTACCGCGACCGGCTCGTCATCGAGGTCAAAGAAGAGGAACAGCCTTGAGGCATGCGCGCGCGGCCGCAGCCGCGCCCCAGCTTCGAGATCGCCTCAGCGTCGCCGTGGGAGGTCGGGAGCCCCGTTAGGGGCTCGTCCGGTCATGCCGCGCATTGCCGTCGATGCGATGGGCGCTGACGCTTCCCCTCGTGTCGAGGTCGAAGGCGTCGTCGCCGCCGTTCGTGAACGCGGGATCTCCGTCGTCCTCGTCGGGGATGAGCCGCGCCTGCGCGCCGAGCTCCAGCGCCTCGGCGCGGGCAAGGACAGCAAGGACGGCAAAGACAAGATCGACGTCCTGCACGCGCCCGAGGTCATCACGATGCACGACGCGCCGTCGATGGCCGTGAAGCAGAAGAAGAAGTCTTCGATGCGCATGTGCTTCGACCTCGTGAAGTCGGGCGAGGCGGACGCCGTGATCTCGGCGGGCAACTCGGGCGCCATGATGGCGTGCGGGCTGTTCGTCCTCGGACGTCTGCCCGGCGTCGAGCGTCCCGCGATCGTGACGACGTTCCCGACGAAGGCCGGCGAGTGCGCGCTGCTCGACATGGGCGCGAACGTCGATCCGAAGCCAGGTGTGCTCGCGCAGTTCGGTGTGCTGGGCGCCGTCTACGCGCGGCTCCTGCACGGCAAGGAGCGCCCCAAGGTCGGGTTGCTCTCGAACGGCTCCGAGGAGCACAAGGGCACGGCGCTCACACGCGACGCGCACGCGTTGCTGTCGCGCGCGAGCCAGCGTGGTCCGGCAGACGCGGCCTTTTCTTTCGTCGGCTACGTCGAGGGCCGCGACATCTTCAAGGGCGAGGTCGACGTCGTCGTGACCGATGGCTTCACGGGCAACGTCGTGTTGAAGAGCGTCGAGGGTGCGGCCGAGGCCATCATGTCCATGGTACGTGAGGAGGTCATGCGTTCGGGGATCATCGCGAAGGTCGGCGCCGCGCTCATGACGTCGGCGCTGCGGCGGCTCAAGAAGCGGACGGACTATGCGGAGCACGGCGGCGCGCCGTTGCTGGGCGTCGAGGGCGTCGCGCTCATCTGCCACGGTGGCTCGAGCGCGGCCGCGCTCAAGAACGCCGTCTACGTCGCCGATCGCTTCGCGCAGATCGGCCTCGGGCAGGAGCTCACGGCCGCGATCGCGCGTCACGCGTTCCTGTGGGACAACGCCGCGCCGAAGAGCGTGGGGGCGCTGTCTTGATCGGCACGCGCATCGTCGGCACGGGGCGGGGCGTCCCGCCGCGCGTCATGACGAACGACGATCTGTCGAAGCTCGTCGACACGTCCGACGCCTGGATCGCCGAGCGGACGGGCATCCGGCAGCGGCACATCCTCGAGCCCGGCTTGGCGGCGAGCGATCTCGGCGCCGAGGCGGGGCGGCAGGCGTGCCTCAAGGCGGGCGTCGATCCCTCGACCGTCGACTGCATCATCGTCGGCACCGTGACGGGCGACTGTCCGTTCCCGTCGACGGCGACCTTCATTCAGAAGAAGCTCGGCGCGATGTCGGGCGGCTGCGCGTTCGACCTGTCGGCGGCGTGCGCGGGCTTCATCTACGGCCTGTCGATCGGCGACGCCTTCATCCGGCGCGGACAGTTCAAGCGCGTGCTCGTCATTGGCGTCGAGATCCTCTCGCGCATCGTCGACTGGACGGATCGCGGCACTTGCGTGCTGTTCGGCGACGGCGCGGGCGCCGTGCTGTTGGCGGCCGACGATCGTCCGGGGCACGGCGTCCTCTCGACGCACCTTTACGCAGACGGCTCGCTGACGGACATCCTGCTCCAGCCTGCGGGCGGCAGCAAAGAGCCGCTCACGGCGGCCGCGATCGCCGAGAAGCGCCAGTTCGTGAAGATGAACGGCCGCGAGGTCTACAAGCACGCCGTGCGCAACATGGCGGCGGCGTCGAAGGCGGCGCTCGACGCCAACGGACTCGCCTCGGGCGACGTCTCGTGCGTCGTCGCGCACCAGGCGAACCTGCGCATCATCGAGGGCGTCGCCGAGCGCGTCGGCATCCCGCTCGAGCGCTTCTTTATCAACATCGATCGCTATGGCAACACGTCGTCGGCGTCGGTCCCGACGGCTCTCGACGAGGCGCTCGAGAAGGGGCGCATCAAGGACGGCGACTTGCTCTTGTTCTCGGCGCTCGGTGGCGGGCTCGCGTGGGCCTCGGCCGCGGTGAGGTGGTAGCCGTGGCCGGTCTCGCGTTCCTCTTCCCCGGGCAGGGCTCGCAGAAGGTGGGCATGGGCCGCGCGCTCGCCGAGGGGCACGCCGCGGCGAAGGCCGTCTTCGACGAGGCGGACGACGCGCTCGGCTTCTCTATCTCGAAGCTGTGCTTCGACGGTCCCGAGTCGGAGCTCACGCTCACTGCCAACGCGCAGCCAGCGATCCTCGCGACGAGCCTCGCGGCGCTGCGCGTGCTCGAGGCGGAGACCGGCCTCGCGCCCACGGTCGTCGCGGGGCACTCGCTCGGTGAGTATTCGGCGCTCGTCGCGGCGGGCGCGCTCGCGCTCGGCGACGCCGTTCGCCTCGTGCACCTGCGCGGACGCTTCATGCAGGAGGCCGTGCCCGCTGGCGCCGGCGCCATGGCGGCGATCATCGGGCTCGACGCCGCGGGCGTCGCGGCCGCTTGCGCCGAGTCGGCGCAGGGCGAGGTCGTGAGCGCCGCCAACCTCAACGGCGGCGGTCAGATCGTGATCGCGGGACACAAGGGCGCCGTCGATCGCGCGTGCGTCGCGGCGAAGGCGAAGGGCGCGAAGCTCGCCAAGCTGTTGGCCGTGAGCGCGCCGTTCCACTGCGCGCTCATGCAGCCCGCCGCCGATCGGCTCGCGCGCGAGCTCGAGCGCGTGAGCTTCGAGACGCCGCGCGTGCCTGTCGTCACGAACGTCGAGGGCGCGGCGAACGTCAACGCCGCGCGCATCCCCGAGCTGCTCACGCGGCAGGTGACGGGCTCCGTGCGCTGGGAAGAATCGGTGCAGCACATCGCGAAGCTGGGCGTGACGGCGGCCATCGAGGTCGGCGCGGGCGCCGTGCTCGCGGGGCTCGTCAAGCGCATCGCGCCCACGATCGAAGTTCACGGCGCGGGCGAGCCCGCCGCGATCACGGCGCTCGGGCAGCTGCCCGTCGTCCAAGCCAGCAGGACCAACAAGGAGCGCGCGCATGGGTGATCTCACGGGCCGCGTCGCGGTCGTCACGGGCGGCTCGCGCGGCATCGGACGCGCCATCGCGATCGCGCTCGGACGCGCGGGCGCGAAGGTCGTCGTCAACTACATGGCGAACGAGGCCGCCGCGAACGAGGCCGCCGCGGCCGTCGTCGCCGCCGGCGGCGCCGCCGTGACGAAGCGCTTCGACGTCGCCGATTCGGCCGCCGTCGACGCCGCCATGAAGGAGATCGTCGCCGCCGAGGGCGGGCTGCACATCCTCGTCAACAACGCGGGCGTCGCCGTCAACACGCTCGTGCTCGGCGCGAAGGACGCCGACTGGAAGCGCGCGATCGACGTCAACCTCAACGGCACGTTCCACTGCTGCCGCGCGGCGATGCGCGCGCTCATGAAGGCAAAAGAGACGGGCCGCATCATCAACATCACGTCCATCACGGGCGAGACGGGCTCGGCGGGGCAGGCGCCGTACGTCGCCGCCAAGGCCGGCGTCATCGGCCTCACGAAGACGCTCGCGCGCGAGTACGCCTCGCGCGGCGTCACGGCGAACGCCGTTTCGCCCGGCTACATCGACACCGACATGACGGCCAGCGAGCTGCCGGCGGATCGACGCGTCGAGTTGCTGAAGAGCATCCCGCTCGGGCGTGTTGGAAAACCCGAAGACGTCGCCGCCGCCGTCGCGTACCTCGCGGGCCCCTCGGCGTCGTACGTCACGGGACAAGTCTTGCGCGTCAACGGCGGACTTTTCATGTAAGTTACGCCCGCCGTCGCCCGGGGAAGCGCACGGACTTTGAGCGATAGCCCAGTCAGTTTCAGAGGAGAACAAAAGCACATGGCCGACAACATCGAAGAACGAGTCCGCAAGATCATCATCGAGCAGCTCGAGGTCGCTCCCGACAAAGTGAAGCCCGAGGCGACGTTCTCGGAGGACCTCAAGGCGGACTCGCTCGCCGTCGTCGAGCTCGTGCTCGCCCTCGAAGAGCACTTTAAGATCGAGATCCCGGACGAGGACACCGAGAAGATCAAGACCGTGGGCGACGCGATCAACTACATCAAGTCGCACGCCAAATAGAATCACGGCAGGACCTTCGGGACGTTTGACGTCCCGCCATTCGGAGGCACGCGAGATTTGAGCAAGAGAAGGGTCGTCGTCACCGGCGTCGGGCTCGTTACGCCCGTCGCCATAGGAACGGAAGAGACGTGGCAGGGACTGGTGTCGGGAAAGTCCGGCATCGGTCCCATCACGCACTTCGATCACGCGTTGTTCGCGACGCACTTCGCCGGCGAGGTGCGGAATTTCGATCCGACGCGCTGGATGACGTCGCGCGACGCGAAGAACATCGACCCGTTCATCCAGTACGCCATCGCGGGCGCCGCGCTCGCCATGGAGGACTCGGGCTTGAAGATCGACCCGAGCTTCGCGGAGCGCGTCGGCTGCTTCGTGGGCGCGGGCCTCGGCGGCGTCACGAGCATCGAGGCGACGTCGCGCACGCTGGCCGAGAAGGGCCCGCGGCACGGCATCTCGCCGTTCTTCGTGCCCATGATCATCGTCAACCTCGCGCCCGGGCAGATCTCGATCCGCTACGGCGCGAAGGGGCCGAACCTGTCGCAGGTGTCGGCGTGCTCGACGGGCGCGCACGCCATCGGCGACGCCTTCCGCGTCATCCAGCGCGATGACGCCGACGCCATGATCTGCGGCGGCACCGAGGCGACGGTCACGGCGCTCGGCGTGGGTGGCTTCAACAGCATGCGCGCGCTGTCGACGCGGAACGATGCGCCGCAGCAGGCGTCGCGTCCGTTCGACAAGGATCGCGACGGGTTCGTCATCGCCGAGGGCGCGGGCATCGTCGTCATCGAGGAGCTCGAGTTCGCGAAGAAGCGCGGCGCGAAGATCTACGCCGAGATCTCGGGCTACGCGCTCAACGCCGACGCGCACCACATCACGGCGCCGGCGCCGGAGGGCGAGGGCGCCCAACGCGTCATGAAGCTCGCGCTCAAGGACGCGGGCCTCGCGCCGTCAGACATCGGCTACGTCAACGCGCACGGCACGTCGACGAAGATGAACGACGCCAACGAGACGCTCGCCATCAAGAAGGTCTTCGCCGACCATGCGCGCAAGCTCATGGTGAGCTCGACGAAGTCGATGACGGGCCACATGTTGGGTGCGGCGGGCGGCGTCGAGGCTGGCATCTGCGCGCTCACGCTCTCGCGCGGCGTGATCGCGCCGACCATCAATTACACGACGCCCGATCCGGAATGCGATCTCGACTACGTGCCGAACACGGCGCGCGAGGTGCGGGTCAAGCACGCGCTGTCGAGCAGCTTCGGCTTCGGCGGCACGAACGCGTGCCTCGTGTTCTCTCGTTTCGACGGATAGCTTCGACGGATAGCTTCGACGGATAGCTTCGTCGTTAGTCGTCGGGCTTCGCGGCGTTCGCGTCGCGAGGCCACGCACTTCTGACGTCCTATCGGCTTCGAGCCAGACGAGTCCCCCGCGCGAGGCGCTTTCGGGAACTTCGCTTTTTGAGGGAGGTTAGCGGCCGCTCAGCTCGGCTTCGGCCGCGAGCCAGTCCGCCTCGGCGTGACCGGCTTCGCCGCCGCGCGCGAGGAAGAGCTCGTACGAACGCACGGCGATCTCCTCGTGCGTCGGCGCCTTGCTGGTCGCCGCCTTCTTGCTGGACTTCACCATCGGAGCCGACGTCTTCTCGGCCTTCACCGTTTTACGCCCCAGGATTTTCATGGAGGCATCTTAAGCCTCGATCGCGCAGGCACCGAAAAAAGTAACGTTAAATGAGTGTCAACGTCGTGGCGCCCGGCCATCGGGGAATCTCCCGAGCCCGTGTCAGGCGCGGCCCGCGCAGACGGCTTCGACGTCATCGGGCGCCTTCGGTATCGCGGACGTGAGCACCTCGGCGCCGTCCGCCGTCACGAGCACGTCGTCCTCGATGCGGATACCGCGCACGCTCGCGAAGGCCGCGAGGCGCTTGCGGTCGAGGCGCCCCGCCGCCTGCTTCGACAGCGCGGGATCGTCCAAGATCGCGGGCGCGAGATAGAGCCCCGGCTCGATCGTGACGGCCATGCCCGGCACGAGGTCGCGGTCGAGGCGCAGGAAGCGCAGGCCGAACTCGGTCGCGCGCTGACGTCCGGGCGCATACCCCGCGCGATCGCCGAGATCTTCCATGTCGTGGACGTCGAGGCCGATGAGGTGGCCGACGCCGTGGGGGAAGAGCAGCGCGAGCACTCCGTCGGCCACGAGCTCGATGGGGTTGCCGCGCAAGATGCCGAGCTCGCACAGGCCGCCCGCGAGCGCCTGGCACGCGAGGAGGTGGATGTTGCGGTAGCGCGCGCCGGGCGTCACGGCGGAGATCGCCTGGCGCTGGGCCGACAGCACGACCTGATAGAGCTCGCGCTGCGGCGTCGAGTAGGTGCCGCTCACGGGCCACGTGCGCGTGACGTCGCCGGCCCAGCCGCCCGGCGTCTCGGCGCCCACGTCGGCGAGCAAGAGATCGCCGGCGTCGAGGACGTTGTCGTGACGTTCGTTGTGCAGGACCTCGCCGTGCGTCGTCACGATCGACGGGTAGGCGCAGCCCATACCGCGCGCGGTGAGCGCCGCCTCCATCGTCGCGCGCACGGCCGCCTCGGTGAGTCCGGGGCGCGTGACGCGCATGCCGGCGCGGTGCGCGGCGGCGGTCGCCTCGGCGGCGCGGCGCAGCTCGGCGACGGCGGCGTCGTCGTGGACGAGGCGCAGCTCGATGAGCGCGTCGGCGAGCGGGGCGTCGAGGACGTCGAAGACGCCGCGGCGGATCTCGCGGCCGAGCAGGCGCGCCTGCTCGGCGCACGTCTCGAGGTCAGGCGCCGGCAGCGTCGCGACGGCGCGCCCGCGGATGTTCGCGGGCAGGCGCGACAGCGGGCGCACGAGGCAGCCGGCGTCCTCGGCGATCTCATCGAATGAAGGCTGCGCGCCCTCCCATAGAGCGTCGTCGGCGCCCGGCTCGGGAAGGTACAGCGTCCACGTCGCGCCGTCGTAGAACGCGGCCGCGCCGCGCAGCGGGACGCCGAAGAGATAGAGGAAGTGGCTCGTCGCGCGGAACGGATACAGGTTCGCGGCGTAGTTGCGCGGGCGCGGCGCGCCGGCGGCGATCAGCGCGGGGCGGTTGCCGAGCGTCGAAGCGAGTCGGCCGCGGCGCCGCTCGCAGGCTTTCCGCGCGTTGGGCTCGAGCGCCATCCGCGGATTATAGCCACGTTGAAAAGGGCGCGCGCGGTCAGCGCGGGCGCGGCGGCTTCGGCGGCGGGGGCGTCGCCGTCGCGCCGTCCTCGGGCCACGCGTGGCGCGGGTAGCGTCGGCCGAGCTCGCGGCGCAGCGGCGGGTAGTGCTGCGTCCAGAAGTTGGCGAGGTCGCGCGTCACCTGCACGGCGCGTCCGTTCGGCGCGAGCAGGTGCAGCGTGAGCGGCACGCGGCCGCCCCCGATCGCGGGCCCGACGCGCATGCCGAAGAAGTCTTGCAGGCGCGATTCGATCCAGGGCGGCTGATCGGTGGCGTAGTTGACGGCGACGCCGCGTCCGCCTGGCAGCGTCACGCGATCGGGCGCGAGCGTGCGCAGCAGACGCTGCGCCTCAGGCGGCAGCGACTCGAGCGCGATCGCCGCGAGGTTGGCCTCGCCGAGCTCGGCGAAGCCGCGGCGCCCGACGCACGCGAGGCGGAGCAGCGCGCCGACGTCATCGGCGGCGAGCGCGGGGAGGGCGTCGTCCTGCGGCGCGACGGAGCGCGCGAAGGCGAGGCGCGCCAGCAGACGCGGCAGCTCCTCGGCGCCGGGCAGGCGCGCGAGCCCACGCGCGAGCGCCGCCTCGGCGAGCAGGTGACTCGTCTCCTCGCTGGGGGGCGCGGGGGTGACCGACTCGTCGAGCGACAGCGAGCCGAAGCGCAATCCCGTGCGCCGATCGACGCGTTCGGTCTCCGGGTTCCACACGAGCGTGTCGATCTCCTCGACGCGATCGGCGCAGACGTCGAGCAGCCAGTCGGGCTCGATCGCGGCGGCGATGCGCACGGCGACGCCGCGCCCGCCGCCCGCGCCGCGTTCTTCGACATCGACGGCGACGAGCCACTCGGCGCCCGGATCGAACTGCAGCTCGGCCGAGCCGCCGCTTGCGAGCACGACGACGCGATCGTGCGGCGCGCGGCGCTTGGCGACGCGGTCGGAGAAGGCAGCGAGCGTCGCGATTCTCAGCGCCGCGTCCTCGGCCGGCCCTTCGAGCGGCGGGCGTCCGGCGCGGGGGAGCGCGGCGACGAGCTGACGGCGCGCGCGCGACACGGCGTCGGTGGCGCGCGCGTCGAGATCGAGCGCGCGCAGTGTGTCGGCGCGAAAGCGTGCCTGCTCGGCCTCGCGAAACAGGTCGACGAGGTCCAGGATCTCGCCGGCGCCCTCGCGCGCGCCGCGCCGACCGCCAGGTGAGAATGACGCGCGCGCGCCGCGCCGCAGATCGCGCTCCGAGACGAGCGCGGCGACGAGGCAGGCCGCCGCGCCCGCGCCGCGCGTCTCGCCCTCGCACACGAGGCGCGCGAGGCGCGGGTGAACGGGCAGGCGCGCCATGCGGCGCCCGAGCGGCGTCAGCTTCCAATCGACGTCGAGCGCGCCGAGCGCGCGCAGCAGATCGCGCGCCGCGCCGAGCGCCGCCGCGGGCGGCTCCTCGAACCACGGGAAGTCGGCGAGCGGCCCCGTGTCGAGCGCCGCGAGCGTCAGCAGCGTGTCGGCGAGGTCGGCGCGCGCGATCTCGGGGAGATCGTAGGCGCGGCGCGCGTCGTGGTCGTGGCGCGTGTAGAGGCGCAGCGCGCGGCCCGGCCGCACGCGCCCCGCGCGCCCCGCGCGCTGCGTGGCCGATGCCTGGCTCACCTTCGCGAGGGCGAGCGTCGGCAACCCCGTCCACGGCGAGTGCGTCGCGACGCGCGCGAGCCCCGCGTCGACGACGGCGACGACGCCCTCGACCGTGATCGACGACTCGGCGACGTTCGTCGACAGGATGATCTTGCGCCGCGCGGGATCGCGACGCACGGCGCGCGCTTGCTCCTCGAGCGGCAGCTCTCCGTGCAGGGGCAGCACGGCGAACGCGCTCATGCCGGGCGCCGCCGCGAGCAGCTCCTGCGCGCGGCGGATCTCGCCAGCGCCCGGAAGGAAGACCAGCACGTCGCCGTCGAGCCCGTCGCGCACGAGCCGCCGCACGGCGCCCGTGACCTGCGCGTGCACGGGCCGTTCGTCGGTCGCCTCCAGGTGCTCGATCGCGATCGGGTGCAGCCGACCCTCGCTGCGCACGCCCGCGCAGCCGCCCAGGAACGCGCGCAGCGGCTCCGCCTCGAGCGTCGCCGACATCGCGCACACGCGCAGGTCGGGCCGCGTGCTCGTCTGCAGCCGCCGCAACAGCGCGAGCGAGAGATCCGTCGCGACGTGACGCTCGTGGAACTCGTCGAGCACGACGGCACCCACGCCGGCGAGCTTCGGATCGCTGAGCAGCCGGCGCGTGATGAGCCCCTCGGTCACGAAGCGCAGGCGCGTGCGCGGCGACGTCACATCCTCGAAGCGCACCGTGTAGCCCACGGTCTCGCCCACGCGCTCGCCCAGCTCGCGCGCGACGCGCTCGGCGGCCAGGCGCGCCGGCAGCCGTCGTGGCTCGAGGATCCAGATCTCGCCCTCGACGAGGCCGGCCTCGAGCAGCGCGCGGGGCACGCGCGTCGTCTTGCCCGCGCCAGGGGGCGCCTCGACGACGAGCGAGCGGCCTTCGCGCAGCGCCGCGACGATGTCGGGGAGGACGTCGTCGATGGGCAGGGCGGTCGAGTCGCTGGAGTTCAAGGCGTGCGGAGTGGGCGCGTCGTCAAGATCGAGGGCATAAGCGCCGATTGTGCCCCCTCGGAGCGCCGAGGAGTTTAATGGAGAGGGGGCGCTCTGAAGGTGGAAAGGTGGACAAAGGGCCGACATCGTCACGAATCGAGCCGTCCGGGCGCGCGCCGGCGGACGTCCGCACGCGTGCGCGCGTGATGATAGGATATTGGGGCTCATGATCCGCTGTCCGAGCTGCGGCAAGCGCCTGCGTGACGGCGCGCCCAACTGCGTGACGCACGGTGCGCCGCCACCTGCGCCGCCGGCGGCCGAGGACGCGCCCACGCCGTTCGTCGTTCCGAACCCGGATCTGCCCGCGTTCAAGGTGAAGAAGCTGTTGGGGCAGGGCGGCTTCGGCGCCGTGTTCCTCGCCGAGAAGGTCACGGATGGCGGGCTTGTTGCCATCAAAGTTGCGCGCGCCGACAACGCGACGGCGGGCGACAGCCTCGTGCGCGAGGCCGCGGCGCTCCTGGCCGTCGGCGTGCCGCACGTGCCCGCCGTGTACGACAGCGGCAAGCTCCCCGACGGTTCGGTCTACGTCGTCATGGACTTCGTGAAGGCGCCCATCCTCGCCGACGTCATGACGGCGCTCGACGGGCCCGTGCCGCTCGAGGACTTCGCGCGCGCCGCCATCGCGATCTTGCAGGTCATGGAGGTCGCGCACGGCAAGGGGCTCGTCCACTGCGACCTCAAGCCCGAGAACGTGTTCGTGCACGAGAGCTTCGGCGCGAAGCTGTTCGACTTCGGTCTCGTGCGCAAGATTGGCGCGCGCGACGACGAGACGAAGGAAGAGGCGCCGGCCGGCACGCCCGAGTACATGTCGCCCGAGCAGTGCGAGGGGCGCACGGACATCGACGCGCGCAGCGACCTGTATGCGCTCGGCGTGATCTTCTACGAGATGATCTCGGGCGGTCCCCCGTTCTGGGGCAAGCCCGCCGAGACGCAGCAGAACCACCGCAGCCGGCGTCCGACCGCGCTCGGACGTCGCGTGCCCATCGCCGTGCCGCTCGAAGAGGCGATCATGCGCTGCCTCGCCAAAGATCCCGAGCGCCGGCCCGCGAACGCCACCGAGCTGCGCAAGGCGCTGCAGGCGGGCATCGTCGCCGAGCGCGCGCGGCTGCAGGAGGCCACGGGCGCGCCCGCGCCGGCGCCGACCGAGGCCGCGAAGCCGGCGGCGGCCGCCGCGAAGCCCGCCGCGCCCGCGCGCGAGCGGCGCGCCGTCGCGCTGCTGTTCTTCGACTCGAAGAGCCCGCTCGCGAACGTGCGCGAGGCGATCACGGGCGTGGGCGCGCAGCTCGCGAACGCCGCGGGCACGCAGTACGTGCTCGCCTTCGGTCACGAGGTGGGCGACAACCCGACGCGCGCGGCCGCCAGCGCGGGCGAGATGTTCGTGGGCCGCGCCATCTGCGCGCAGGCGCTCGTCGACCTCGCGCAGGTCTCGATCCAGGCGCGGCCCGACGGCACGCGGCGCTACCAAAGCCCGCTCTTCACGAAGAAGGAGCAGTTCCCGGGCGCCGGCGATCCTGCGGGCGTGCTGCTGTCGCCCGCGGCGGCCGAGGTGCTGCCCGACGCGTCCACCGATCCCGTGCCGAGCCGCCCCGGCTTCCTGCTGCTCAAGAAGGCGACGCAGGCCTCGGAGAAGACGACGACGCGCATGGGCGTCGCGCCGCTCGTCGGGCGCGACGAGATCATTCGAACGCTGCTCGAGTCGATGCGCGCGGCGACGGGGACGTCGACGCCCACGATCTTCACGATGCTCGGCGACGCGGGCTACGGCAAGACACACCTCGCGCAGATGCTCGTGCAGCACCTCGAGGTCGTGCCGAAGGTGCAGACGCTCTTCATCCGCGCCAAGGAGGTCATGGGCGGCGGCGTCGGCCAGACGGCGCGCGAAATCTTCATGCGCGCGCTCGCGCTGCCCGAGGCGGCGCCGGCCGACTTCGGCCGTGCGTCGCTCGCCGAGGTGCTCGGCCCCGATCTCGCCCGCGACTGCTGGGCGGGCGTGGCCGTCGCCATGGGCTGGGCGCCGCCCGAGCACCCCGAGCTGCGCGCGCACGCGGCGGCGCCGGGCGCGTTGCGCTCGGGCGCGGCGCGCGCCGCGGGCGAGGCGCTGCGCC
This sequence comes from Polyangia bacterium, assembly GCA_036271915.1. Taxonomy (GTDB): domain Bacteria; phylum Myxococcota_A; class Polyangia; order Fen-1088; family Fen-1088; genus DASZFV01. The sequence continues at coordinate 9,637 of DATAZS010000417.1, read as the reverse complement.
TCATGTCGCGGAAGCGCCCGCTCGCCGTCATCGTCGAGGACGCGCAGTTCGTCGACGAGACGGCGCTCGACGCGCTCGAGTACGCGGCGCTCAAAGAGGCCGGCTGCCCCATGTGGATCTGCGTCGTGGGTCGGCCCACGTTCGGGCGCGGGCGGCAGGCGTGGGCGGGTCGCGCGGCGCACCGCCAGGAGCTCACGCTGCCGGCCCTCGAGCCCGCCGCCGCCGCCGAGCTCGCGCGCCGCTTGCTGTCGCCCGCCGAGAACGTGCCGGCGAGCGCGCTCGCGCGCCTCGCCGAGCGCACGCAAGGCATTCCGCTGTTCCTCGTCGAGCTCGCGCGCGGCCTCAAGCGCGACGGGCTCGTGCGCAAGTCCGAGAAGTCGAACGTGTGGTTCCTCGCGACCGACGAGCTCGACAAGCTGCCCGACCTGCCGCTCGTGCAGTGGCTCGCGAGCCGCGAGACCGAGGCGCTGCCGCCCGACTTGCTCGCGCACGCGCGCCTCGCGTCGATGTTGGGCGTCGAGTTCGGCACCGACGAGCTCGAGGGCGTCATGCTCGAGCTCGAGCGCGTGGGACAGGCGCCCGAGACGCAGCTCGACGCGAGCATCGGCGTGCGTCGCCTCGCCGAGAGCGGCATCCTCGTGCGCCACCGCGGCGGTCGCGTCGGGTTCCGCCACTCGCTGCTGCGCGACTCCGTCTACCAGGCCGTCGCGCCCGCGCAGCGCGAGACGATCCACCACGCGGCCTATGAGCACTTCAAGCGCCAGGATCGCCTGCCCGACGGCGCGCGACTGCCGCAGATGGCCTTCCACGCGGCGCGCAGCGGCCTCAAGGAAGAGGCCGGGCGTCTGTACCTCGACCTCGCGAAGCGCACGCTCGCGCGGCACGCGTACCTCGACGCCGAGTTGCTGTACAAGAACGCACTCGAGAACGTGCCCGACTCCGACGACGAGGCGCAGATCGCGGCGTCGCGCGGCCGCGGGCTCATGCGCTTCCGCCTGGGGCGGCACGAGGACGCGTCGAAGGACCTGGAGGTCGCGCTCGAGCGCGCGCGCAAGGTCGGCGCGAAGATCCCGCAGATCGATCTGCTGCTCGATCAGGGCATCGTCCTCGACTGGGCCAACCAATGGAAGCAATCGGCCGTCGTCACCGAGGCGGCCTCCGCGCTCGCGAAGGACGAGGCGCTGCCGCCGCCGGTACAGTCGCGGCTGCTCATGGCCCAGGGGCGCAGCTTTCATCGCGCCGACAACCTCGTGCCGGGCGTCGAGATGCTCCGGGAGGCCATCGCAGTCGCCGAGCCGCTCGGCGACGACGGCTACGAGGCGTTCTCGCAGAGCCTCATGATGATGTGCTTCGCGCTCACGAACCTCGGCAAGCTCGACGAGGCGATCACGATCTCCGAGCAGATCATCCGCGTCGCCGAGGAGCACAACGACGCGATCTTGCTCGCGGGCGCGCTGCAGAACCGAGGCCTGCTCTACTTCATGCTGGGGCGCGCCGAGGATCTCATCGCGGACTTCCGGCGCTGCATCCAGATCACGCGTGAGTACGGCTTCGCGATGTTCGAGAGCCTCGCGACGAAGGATCTCGGCGAGGTCATGTTCTACCTCGGGCGCGCCGACGACTCGGAGCCGCTCGCGCAGCGCGCCGCCGAGCTCTACGCCATGACCCAGGGCGACAAATCACCGCGCGTCGCGTACTCCGAGGTGCTGCTCGCGCGCGCGAAGGCGTACCGCGGCGACGTCGACGGCGCGCGCGCGACCGTGGAGCGCATCACGAAGAAGCAGGCGGAGATCCAGGCCGAGGGCCTCGACTCGGCGTTGCCTGCCGATGGCAAGGCGCAGCTCGACGGCGTGTCGCTGTGGCTGCGCGGCGCCTCCGACGAGGAGTTCGACGCGCTCATCGCGCACGCGCGCGCGTTCCCGCTGCAGTCGCAGGACGTGATCGAGATAATGGAGTTCAAGGCGCTGTCGGCGCTGCGAACGGGCCGGCGCGCCGACGGCATCCGCCTGCTCGAGGAGGCATACGCCGACGCCGACAAGAACGCGAAGATCGTGACCGATCGCCTGCGCCGTCAGCTCGATCAGGCGCAGACGCTCGCGGCGAGCTAACGTCGCGCTCGTGAGCTCCCCCGAGATCCTCGACGCGTCGGCCGTGCGCGCGGCCGCGCTCGCGTCGCGCTTCTCGCTCGTGGGGCTCGCGCGCGCCGAGGCGCTCGACGCGCGGCCGCTCGAGGCCTGGCTCGCCGCGGGCTACGCCGCCGACATGGACTGGATGGGGCGGCGCATGGACGAGCGCCTCGACCCGCGCAACGTGCTGCCCGGCGCGAAGACCGTCGTCGCGCTCGCGATCGGTTACCACCGGCCCGGCGACGCGACGTCCGCGCGCTCGCCGTTCGCCCGCTACGCGCGTGGCCGCGACTACCACTATGCCCACCGGGACCGCATGAAGACCTTGCGCAAGCGGTTGCTGGCGCTCACGCCCGGGCTCGAGACCTACGCGTGCGTCGACACGGGCGTCGCGATGGAGAAGGTGTGGGCGGCGCGCGCAGGCCTCGGGTGGATCGGCAAGAACGCCTGCCTCATCAACCCGCGCTTCGGATCGTGGCTCACGCTGTCGGTCATGTTCCTCGATCGCGCCGTCGACGCGTACGACGAGCCGCACGAGGACCGCTGCGGCACCTGCGCGCTGTGCCTGCGCGGCTGTCCGACGAAGGCGTTCCCCGCGCCCGGCGTCGTCGACGCGCGGCGCTGCCTGTCATATCAGAGCATCGAGAACAAGGCGGCTGTGCCCGAGCCGCTGCGCCGCGGATTCCGTGGCCGCGTCTTCGGCTGCGACGTCTGCCAGGACGTGTGCCCGTTCAACCGCGGCGAGCTGCCCGAGGGCGACGAGCGCTTCGCGCCGCGCCCGCTCGCGGGGCTCACGCCCGCGGCGCTCGCCGCGATGGCGCCGGACGAGCTCGAGCGCCTGGCCGCGGGCATGGCCGTCGCGCGCGCGACGCCCGACGGCCTCCGGCGCAACGCCCTTTATGCCATCGGCGCCGCGCGTGATCGGGCGGCGCGACCCACCGTCGAGAAGTTGACGGCGGACGCCGACGCGACCGTGCGCGACGCGGCGGCGTGGGCCCTCGAACGCCTGCGCTGAGCTTGTGGTCGCGCGAGAGTGCGCTACGATCCGAGCGGTTCATGCTCAAACGTCCCGACGATCGCGATGGAACGAGCACCTTGGAGAAAACCAAAGGTGATCTCAAGACGGTGGAGAAGGAGAAGGTTGAGCGGCCTCACCTGTACGATGTGCTGCTCCACAACGACGACTACACGACGCAGGAGTTCGTCGTGTACGTCCTCATGAAGTACTTCAAGCACGACGCGACGGCGGCCCACAAGATCATGCTGCACGTCCACACGAGGGGCATCGGCGTCGCGGGGATCTTCCCGTTCGACGTCGCCGAGACGAAGGCCCATCAGGTCGTGCAGTTCGCGCGCGAGCACGAGATGCCCCTGCAGGCGTCCGTGCGCAAGAGTGAGGAGAGCTGAGTCATGTTGAGCCAAGAGTTGGAGACGGCCATTCGTACGGCGCTCGACGACGCCACGGCGCGCGGGCACGAGTTCTCGGGCCTCGAGCACCTGTTGCTCGCGCTGCTCGCCGACGACAAGACGGCCGAGGTCGTGCGGCACTGCGGCGGCAACGTGCCGCGCCTCAGGAGCAAGCTCGAGGTGTACCTCGAAAAAGAGATCGCCGTCGTCCCCGAGGCGGACCGCGAGGAGCGCGCGACGCCGACGCTGGGGTTCGCGCGCGTCATCCAGCGCGCCGTCAACCACGTGCTGGGCGCGGGGCGTAACGAGGCCAATGGCACCAACGTCCTCGTGGCGTTGATGGCCGAGCCCGACTCGCACGCCGTCACCTTCCTTAAGGAAGAGGGCATCACGCGCCTCGACGTCGTGAGCTACATCTCGCACGGCATCTCGAAGCTGCTGCCCGCGAAGACGCCCGGCTCGGGCGACGGCGGCGGCGCGCACGGTCAAGAGGATGACGACGAGGACGCTGAGGCGCCCGTCGATCCGCTCGAGGCCTACGCCGTCAACCTCAACGAGCGCGCGCGCGCGGGCGACATCGACCCGCTCATCGGGCGCGGGCCGCAGGTCGAGCGCGCGCTGCACGTGCTCGCGCGGCGTCGCAAGAACAACCCGCTCTTCCTCGGCGACGCGGGCGTCGGCAAGACGGCCATCGTCGAGGGGCTCGCGCGGCGCATCGAGCTCGGCGAGGCGCCGGCCGCGCTCAAGGGCGCGACGATCTATGCGCTCGACATGGGCGCCATGGTCGCGGGCACGCGCTACCGCGGCGACTTCGAGGAGCGCTTCAAGGCCGTGCTCAAGGCACTGGCCGAGAAGGAGGGCTCGATCGTCTTCATCGACGAGCTGCACACGATCGTGGGCGCGGGCGCGGCCTCGGGCGGCGCCATGGACGCGTCGAACCTCATCAAGCCGGCGCTCGCGAACGGCAAGCTGCGCTGCATCGGCACGACGACGCACAAGGAGTACCGCAGCTACATCGAGAAGGATCGCGCGCTCGCGCGGCGCTTCCAGGCGATCGAGGTCGAGGAGCCGACTGTCGGAGAGACCGTCAAGGTCCTGCGGGGGTTACGTCCGAAGTACGAGGAGTTCCACGGCGTCAAGTACACGGACAAGGCGCTGCGCGTCGCCGCCGAGCTCTCGTCGCGCTACCTGCATGATCGCCGGTTGCCCGACAAGGCGATCGATCTCATCGACGAGGCGGGCGCGGCGCTCAAGATCAAGGAGCTCGCGGCGCCCGGCAAGGGCAAGGGATCGACACGGTCCCGCGCCGCGCGCGCCAACAAGAAGACGCGCGTCGTGAGCAGCCGGCAGATCGAGAACGTGCTGTCGACGATGGCGCGCATCCCGCCGAAGCGCGTCGCCTCGGACGATCGCGAGCGTCTGTTGGGGCTCGAGAGCGAGCTCAAGGCGAAGATCTTCGGCCAGGACAAGGCCGTCGAGCGCGTCACGCAGGCCATCAAGATGAACCGCGCGGGGCTCGGACTGCCGCAGCGGCCCATCGGCTCGTTCCTGTTCGCGGGGCCGACGGGCGTCGGTAAGACCGAGCTCGCGAAGCAGCTGGCCGAGACGCTGGGCGTGTCGTTCGTGCGCTTCGACATGTCGGAGTACATGGAGCGGCACACGGTGTCGCGCCTCATCGGCGCGCCTCCCGGGTACGTCGGCTTCGATCAGGGCGGGCTGCTCACCGACGCCATCCACCAGTCGCCGCACACGGTGCTGTTGCTCGACGAGATCGAGAAGGCGCACCCGGATCTGTTCAACCTGCTGCTGCAGGTCATGGACCACGGCGCGCTCACCGACAACAACGGGCGCAAGTCGGACTTCCGCCACGTCATCCTCATCATGACGAGCAACGTGGGCGCGCGTGAGCTGTCGAAGCGTCTGCCCGGCTTCGGCGGCGCGGGCGGCACGCAGTTCGGCGACACGGACGAGGCGTACAAGCGCATGTTCTCGCCCGAGTTCCGCAACCGCCTCGACGCGAAGGTCGACTTCGCGCCGCTCGATCCCAGCGTCATGGGCCAGATCGTCGACAAGTTCGTCAAGGAGCTCGCCGATCAGCTCGCCGAACGAAAGGTGACGATTGAGCTCGCGCCCGCGGCACGCAGTTACCTGGCCGAGAAGGGCTACGATCCCATGAACGGCGCACGTCCGCTCGCGCGCGTCATTCAAGATGACGTCAAACGCCCGCTCACCGACGAGCTGCTGTTCGGCAAGCTTGCGGGCGGCGGCAAGGTGCGCGTCGATTTCGTCGACGGCAAGCTCGTGTTCGAGACGACGGCCGCCTGAGCCGAAAACTCACCGCGGGCCGCGGGGGCCGGCGGTAGAGTCTCGCCCCAGATGAAGGCCCCGCTGAAGATCGTCGCGTTCGCCGCTGCACTGCTCTTGCCGTGCGCGGCGCGCGCGGAGGCGCCGCACGGAACGTCGTTCGCGTCGAGCTACGTCTCGCCCGAGGTGCACGCCGATCGCACGGTGACGTTTCGCATCGAGGCGCCGCGCGCCGGCGAGGTCACGCTGAACGCCGACTGGCTCACCAACCAGAAGCCGAAGCTCGCGAAGGGCGACAAGGGCATCTGGAGCCTCTCGCTCGGCCCGCTCGCGCCGGGCCTCTACATCTATTCGTTCAACGTCGACGGCGTCGCAACGCCGGATCCGTACAACGCCGACGTCAAGCTTCGCGCGCGATCGGCGGGCAGCATCGTCGTCGTGCCAGGCGCCGAGCCTCAGTATTGGGAGGCGCGCGACGTCCCGCACGGGACGGTCGAGATCAACTGGCACCGGTCGGCCGTGCTCGGGCGCATGCGCCAGCTTTGGGTCTACCTGCCGCCCGGCTACGCGAAGGATCACCGCAAATACCCGATCCTCTACTTGTTGCACGGCCGCAACGGCACGGCCGCCGACTGGACGCAGGCGGGCCTCGTGAACTTCGTCATGGACAACCTCATCGCCGAAAAGCGGGCCGTGCCCATGATCATCGTCATGCCGTGGCTGCACGCGTTGCCGTTCGACGCGCCGGTCATGGACAGCAACGACGCGTTCACCGACTACCTGTTGAAGGACGTGGTGCCGTTCGCCGAGAGCCGCTACCGCGTCGCGGGCGACCGCGCGCGTCGCGCGCTGTTCGGCCTGTCGCTGGGCGGCGCGACCGCGCTCACGATCGGGCTCAATCACCCGGAGCTGTTCAGCCAGATCGCGGCCTACAGCACGGGCGGCCCGCTGCCCGAGCTCGGCAAGCGCCTCGCGCCCGCGCTCGAGCACCCGGAGCGATTGAACGCCCAGCTGCGCCTCCTGTGGCTCGGCTGCGGCAAAGACGACGCGCTCTTGCCGACGAACGAGGCCCTCGCGAAGCTGCTTGCCGATCGCGGCGTCAAGGCGACGTTCACGACCACGGACGGCGGCACGCACAGCTGGAACCTGTGGCGCGACTACTTCCACGACACGGTCGTGAAGCTGTTCCAGCCGGGTGGCTGACGGCGCTCAGTCGTTCGTGCCGTCGCGGAACGGCGTATGTTCGGCGTATTCGCGCAAGCTGTCTTCGATGGCGGGCGCTTCTTGTTCCAGGTAGTTCGCGATGGCGCCGCGCAACCCCGCGTGGCGGATCCAGTGCGCGCTGTGCGTGAACGACGGCGCGAGGCCACGCTTGAGCTTGTGCTCGCCCTGCGCGCCCGCCTCGAAGCGCGTGTAGCCGCGCGCGATGGCGCGCTCGATGAGCTGGTAGTAGCACAGCTCGAAGTGCAGCATCTCGAAGTCGGCCAGGCAGCCCCAGTAGCGGCCGTACAGGTGACGCCCCTTCTCGAAGTTCACGGTGCCCGCGACGGGCTCGTCGCCGTGATAGGCGAGCGTGGCGACGAGGCGGTGTCCGAGCGTTTGCTGCGCGACCTCGAAGAAGGCCGGCCGCAGGTACGCCATGCCGTGGTGGCGGCGCACGTTCGTGACATAGAACTTGTGCAGCGCCGCCCAGTCGCGCGCCGAGAGCTCGGCGCCCGTCGCGACGCGGAAGCGCAGGCCGTGCGCGGCGGCGCGCTGCCGCTCCTTGCGCACCTCCTTGCGGTTGCGTGAGCGGAACGTCGCCAGGTAGTCGTCGAAGCTCTCGAAGGGCTTTTCGGCGCGGTTGTGCCAGTGGAACTGAAGGCTGAGGCGCGGCAGGTAGCCGCCGCGCGCGAGGCGCGCCTTCTCGTCGTCAGTACAGAACAAGAAATGGATCGACGACACGCGCTCTTGCTTCGCGACGTCCTGCACGCCGGCCAAGAGCGCGTCGACCGTCGCGGCGGAGGCGTCGCCGATCACGGGCAGGCGCTGGCCCGTCGCGGGCGTGAACGGGATCGCGGCGACGAGCTTCGGGTAGTAGCGCAGGCCCGCGCGCTGGGCGGCGTCGGCCCAGCCCCAGTCGAAGATGAACTCGCCGTGGCTGTTGTCTTTCAGATACAGCGGAACGGCGCCCACGAGGCGTCCGCCTTTCCGCGCGAGCACGAGGCGCGGCTCGCAGCCGGCGCGCGCCCCCACGCTGTCCGAGTCCTCGAGCGCTTTGAGAAAAGCGTGCTCGAGGAACGGGTCGTCCTGTCCCGTGAGCGCGTCCCAGTCCTGCGCCGGGACCTCGGCGATGCTCTGTGCGACCGCGATGTCGATGTCCCGAGCGTAGCAGGTCACTGGCCACGCGCGCGACGGCATGAAAGATTCAGGGCGTGCCCGAGTGGCTTCGACATCTGATCGCGCGCGTCGTCGCCGCCGGCAAGGCGGGCGGCCTGTGGTGGGGCCTCGCGATCTCGGTCGCGCTCGCGCTCGGCAGCCTCGCGATCGCGGCGCTCGTCGTCGTGAGCTGGGACCCCGAGCGCTTCAAGCCGGACGCGCGCGAAGCGTTCTTGGAGGCGCGTCACCCCGTCGTGCGCGCGCTCGCGCGCGTCGGCAAGAACCTCGCGGGCGTCGTGCTCGTGCTGCTCGGCATCGTCATGGCGCTGCCGGGCGTGCCGGGGCAGGGCATCCTCACGATGATCATCGGCCTCACGCTGCTCGACTTCCCCGGCAAGCGCGCCTTCGAGCGCCGCCTCGTGAGCCGACCGTTCATCCTGCGCCAGCTCAACGCGCTGCGCGCTCGGTTTCGTCGACCCGCGCTCGAGCTCGGCTGACGCCGCCGTCAAAGCGGCCATCCTCGTTCGTCTTAACCCGTGGGGTGGACCGGCGGCTCGGCGATCTGTTTGGTAAGCGTGGGGCTGCTGGCGTGCGTGGATCGGGGACCTCTGACTGACCAACGCCTCGACGCGGGCGGCGCGCCAGATGCTTCGCTGCCGCCGGTGGCGGGTTACTGGCGTCTCTTTGGCTTCGAGGATCCCGTCGTCGTTCACATCGAGCTCGATCCAGATGGGAGCGGGTACGTCACGGGACGAGGATGCGATGTCGACTGGGGGCCTCTGTTCGAACCCTCGCTATACGACGACCGGGGATATTGCGGCGACCTTCGCGGGCAAGGGGCGGGGTTGAGTGTGGGCTTCTCCTTCGATTTCCCGAAGGGCCTCCTCAATCAAACAGCCCACTACGCGGCGAGCGTCTACGCTTCGAAGGACGGCACGCGCATGGCCGGAAGCATCACGACGGCGTTCGGAGACGCCGCGCCCGCGTTGATCGGGCGCGGGTTCGGTTGGTTCAGGCTCGAGGACCTCGGGATCACGCACGCTTCCGATGAGGAGACGTTCCCTCCCGTGGACCTCGGTCCCTTCCCGGGCAGCGAGCGTTTCAACTTCGTGCTGGCATTGCAAGGCGACGCCGCCGTGGGCGCGCTCGTGCCCGGTCAGACCTACGTCGAATCCCTCGACACGTTTTCCGTGTGGCTCACGGGACCTCTCGGCGCGTTTTGGAACCCTGACTTTCATTGGAACGAAGCCACACGCACGTTCACGGCAGGGCCGGTCCCCGAGACGATCCCCGGCGTGCCCGTGAAGATCGAGTTTCACCTCGACGCGTCCGACGACGGGCTGCGCGACGCGGTCGTGACGCTCGCCGACGGCACGACGGGCACGCTCGTGCCCGTCAGAGACTGAGCCGAGGCTACTGCGGCGGCCGGCCCGCGGCGCGCA